>DMXI01000357.1 GCA_003483885.1 Microscillaceae bacterium | reverse complement strand
AGCTGTTTGTAATCCATTATTAAAAGTCGAGACGACTTCCCAATTAAAATTATCAGTGAATAAATCCAGTCCATCGTGAAAACGCTCGTAGGTTCTTTATTTTTATTACTTTCTATGATTTGTGTGGGGCAAGCTCAAAAATACAAAGGGTTTCGCTCAATGGAAGCAGCGCTAAAATCGCCCAACGAAGTACGTAAACTTAATATTAGCAATCATCAAATCAAAGTCTTTCCCAAAGACATTCAGAAGCTGCCCAACTTGTTGGTATTGGGGATGTCGGGCAATAAACTAGAAACTTTGCCCAGCAACATTGGCAACTTAATCCAATTAGAAGAATTATGGCTAAACCATAATCACTTACATACCTTACCCGAAAGCGTGGGGAATCTTACAAAACTGGTAGAGTTGTGGTTGAATCATAACCATTTGACCAAATTACCTAAAAGCCTGGGTGACCTGAAGCATCTGGAAAAGTTTTACCTGGACCATAACCAATTGACCAGCCTCCCTAAAAGCTTGGGTAAGCTGGCGCATCTCGAGATTTTGAATGTGAGCCATAATGATCTCTCCAAAGTACAGCATAGCATTACGCAACTAAAACACCTGAAAAGCTTATACCTGAACAAAAACAAGTTAACCAAACTTCCGGCAAGTATTGGCAACCTCAAAAACCTGCAGTACCTCGATGTACAAACCAATCGGCTAGAAACCTTACCTCAGGAAATAGGCCAATTGGTTAACCTAAAATATTTGTCTTTTGCGGGCAATCATCTGACTGAATTACCCGAATCGCTTCGCCAACTGATCCATCTCAAAGAGTTACACCTGTCAGACAACAAGCTCACCTATTTACCCGAAAGCATCGGCCAATTGACCACTTTGAAAGACTTGTATTTGATGCAAAATCAACTTTCATCGCTGCCCGAAAGCTTTCAAAACCTACAAAACTTAAAAGAATTACACCTAGCCTACAATCAATTTACCGAATTACCAGTAAGTATTTTACAGCTTAAAAAGCTCACTGCTTTGGTATTGGAAGGAAACAAATTGAAAACTTTACCGGGTACGATTAGCCAATTGACCGAATTGGAATCATTGGAATTGTCAGGGAATCAACTGACTAAACTGCCCGCCTCAATTGGAAAACTAACCAACTTGAATACGCTTAATTTGAGCAATAACCAATTGAAAGAACTTCCCAAAAGCATTGTGGAACTACCCAATCTTCAATATTTAGTGTTGGAGGGTAATCCTATCTCGAAGCGAAAGTTGAGAAGATTGCAAAAGAAATTACCCAATTGTACCATTGATTTTTAGCCTGTGGGCCGTTAGTCTTTAGCTTTTGGCCTTTGGCTTTTTCATCATCCATTATTGTAGCCTTTAGTCTTTAGCTCAATGCTCTTTCCTTAACGCCTCTTCGAGTTCCTTGTCGTGTCGGAGAAGTCTCCTCCTGAGAGCAGGAGGACTAAGGTGGTCTGCTACGCGAGTCCATAAAACCTTTAAGGAAACAGCATTAGCCTTCAGCTTTTGGCTACTCGCTTGCCGAGAGGCGAGTGAAGGCTATTTCAGGGCCTCTGGCCCGATCAATGGCTTTTAAGGACACATCATTACATAATGCATTACGAAACCATTAATCATCAAACATCAATAATTAACCATTGATCATTCATAACTCATCATTTCATTTGGTTGAATGCACACCTATTTTTTTGCTTTATTGTCAGGGTCAAACGATATTAGGGTGATAAATAACCTCCCATTACCAAACCATTCGTTTCATGGACCAACAAACCCTCATCAATTTTCGTCGTACCCTCCACCAATACCCCGAAGTAGCCAACGAAGAATACCAAACTGCCCAACGAGTAGTAGATTTTTTACAGGAATTTCCTCCCCACCAATTATTAGAACAAGTAGGAGGGACGGGTATTATTGCTACTTACGAATCTGATAATCCAGGTAAACATATTTTGATTCGGTGTGAACTGGATGCCTTGCCTATTGCCGAAATTAATGATTTTGCTTATAAATCGACCATTGCAGGCAAAGGACATAAATGTGGGCACGACGGCCACATGACGATGGTAGCGGGACTGGCCCCTAAGGTGGTAGATTTACCCAAAGGAAAAGTGAGCTTGTTGTTTCAGCCCGCTGAAGAAACCGGCGAAGGAGCGCAACAAATGCTACAAGATCCGCAATTTGCCCATATAAAGCCTGACTATGGTTTTGCACTGCATAACATGCCAGGTTATCCATTGCACGAAATATTAGTGAAGACAGAGACTTTTTGTGCGGCTTCCAAAGGGATGATTATCCAACTTAAGGGGAAAACCTCTCACGCGGCTGAGCCTCAAAATGGAGTGAGTCCTGCCTTGGCCATGGCCGAAATCGTGCAAATGTTGGATGGTTTGCCACAAGCACTTGACTTTGAGGATTTTACTTTGGTAACGGTAGTACATGCTCTGCTAGGAGAGGTGGCCTTTGGGGTAGCCCCAGGAGATGCCGTAGTACGGGCTACTTTGCGGACTTTTGCCAATGCCGATATGGCCAAACTAACTCAAGCTGCTGAACAACAGGTGCAGGAAATTGCGCAAAAGTATCGGTTAAACGTAGCCATAGATTACACCGAACAATTTGCGGCTACTGTAAATGATGAAGAAAGTGTCGCCGTTATTCAAAAAGTAGCGGCAAATAATGGCTTTTCTGTAACTGTGATGGAGCAACCCAATAAATGGTCCGAAGATTTTGGGCAGTTCATTGAGCATTTTCCGGGGGCATTGTTCGGGGTAGGTTCGGGCGAAAACCATCCGCAATTGCACAATCCTGATTACGATTTTCCTGACGAATTGCTAGAAACGGGCATCCGTATGTTTTGGGGAATTATCGAGGAGTTGTTGTAAATAATTCTTCATTTGCAGCAGCTTATTTATAGTAGCTCTTCAATGATAAACAAAGCACTGATATTAACCCTTATTTTTTATCTATATTTAGAAAATAATCTAATCTCTTTGGTGTAAAAATTGTGAACTATCACCGCATTAACAACAACCGCTTTACGACAATGAAAATTAAGGGAGTCTTGAAAATAGGAATACTGGTTTTTGCTATACTGGCTTGCATATCAGGAGCTTATGCTCAAAAAGGGACAGTATATTTACAAAACTATGATCAAAAAATGCTGGGCTCCAATGCCCTCAACAATGCCTTAATATACACCAATAACAACCGCATTTTGGTAGCCAATACCAAAGGTGCCACTCAATACAATGGCGATCGGTGGAGTACTATACCAGCCAAGTCTACTTTGTATACCCTGTACGATGACTCAACGGTAGTGTACGTAGGAGGGCGCTCCGATTTTGGGTATTTAAAACTCCAGGCCACTGGGCGTTACCAATACGCAAGTTTGGCAAAAAGCTCTGAAGAACTCCCTAAAGAGTTAGGAAATTTTACATTTATAGGCCAAGCACAAGAACACATCTATTTTTTGAGTGAAAAAGCCTTGGTACAGGTAAAAAGAAAAAATCAGAAAATCACTCAAGTGTGGAAAGCAACTGCCAATCAAACGTTTCAGGCCCTGATTACTTTCCGAAATGTAATATTAGTAAATATTCAAGGTGCTGGATTACATCGGGTACAAGGCAAATCGCTCAAGCCATTTGGTCAGGCTTCCCCATTCAAAGACATTACAATTAACGCTTCATTTGCGGTAGATGGCGCACCTTGGGTAACTACCAGCGATAATAAGGTCTATATGTTTGATGGAGAGCGTTGGCAAAAAGTAGTTTGTAAGGATCAAAAATATTTAGATGAGCACACCCTTACCGATGGAGTAGCCCTTGGGAAAGATCGGGTAGCACTGGGTACGCTCAACGGAGGAGTGTTGATCATTCATTGGAAGTCAGGTGAAACGCTGCATATCATCAACCACGAAACTGGCTTACCCGACGATGAGGTGTTAGGGCTAAGTGTTGACCCTCGTGATGGATTGTGGATTTTGCATGCGCAAGGAATCACTCAGGCTTTACTCGAGTTACCCATCAACAAATACAGCGAATATCCTGGATTAATAGGTTCGCCTACTTCGGCGGTATACTGGCAGAAAAAGTTGTACGTAGCGACTACCGAAGGCTTATTTCAGCTTAAAAAAACAAATAGCTTTGCCGATTTAGTAACCCCTATTCGTAGCCGACAACCGGGCGGTTTGCAGGTACAATCTACTGGAGGTACCGTAGTAGGAAACCTGATCAATGATGTATTTGGTAAAAGGAAACGAGCTACCAGGGTGTTCAAAAGACCCAAAGGAAATGGAAAGAAAGGGTTGAGAAAAAAACTAGAAGATTTCAACAAAAGAAGAACAAATCGGAGAAAAAGAAACCGAAGGCAACGCAAAAGAAAAAACGTTTTGGAGAGACAAGACTATGCGTTGTTGTCTTTTCCACATTATTATCAGAAAGTCAGCAATTTCTCCCTGAAGGTAAATCAATTGGTGCCTGCGGCTAATGCCTTATTAATAGCTACCAACCAGGGACTGTACACGCTAAAGGCAAATACTGTAAAGCCGGTGTTTGAAGGGGGAGCTGCCTATAAAATTTTGCGATCACCTAAAAACAAAAGCCTGGTGTATGTGGGTACCAGCCAAGGAGTCAAAAGCTTGACTTACAAAAATGGAAACTGGGTCGCAGATATTAACTTTGACAAATTGCAAGCCCCGGTATATTCGCTTGTTTTTGTGGGCAATGAATTGTGGTTGGGGAGCGACAATCGGGTGTTTAAAGTACAGGTAGATGCGGCTGGGCATTACAAAATGCACAAAGAATATGGGATGTCACGCTACTATTTGGAAGAGGTGCAAGTAGTCAACCTCAAAGGGAAACCTACCTTGTTTTTATCTAATGGTATATACAGCCTGGATGCTAAAAAGCAGCAATTTGTATTAAATACTCAGCTAAAAATTAGCCAACCATCGTATCAGCTTATCCAGCGGCAGGCAAAATACACCTGGAGTAACATTGGACAAGATTGGCAAAATTTACAAGACAGTAGCCGGGTAGGTTATGTATCGCTGTTTGATCAAGTAAACGATATTTATGAAGATGAGGCAAAGAACCTGTGGGTAGTGCACCAAAATGGATTACATAAAATTGCTCCTCGGCAAAAAAAGGATAGTATTCCATTTGAAGTGCTCCTGACTCAAGTGTATAACCACAAGCGTGAATCTTTATCACTGGACCGAATTCGTTTGTACCAAGGTTCCAAAGCCTACAGCATTCATTTTGTATTAGGAACATCTGATTATGTAGATGAGCAGGCTACCCGATATCGTTATCGTTTGAAAGGTGTGACCAATGGGTGGAGTAATTGGAAAAATGACGCGCAAATCGATTTTACTTTTTTACCCAGTGGCAGACATACCCTGGAGGTACAAGCTAAAAATGCCTTGGGTCAGCTCAGCAAAACCAAAGTCATCGGCTTTCGGGTAGTGCCACCTTTTTGGAAGCGTTGGTGGTTTTATCTCTTGGAAATTTTTGTGTTGGGTGGTTTGATTGCGGCCTCGGCAGTCTCGAACCGATTCAACAAATACAAGCGTTATTCTAGCTTACTCACCTTCGTGACCATTATTACCATTTTTGAGTACATTGTGTTGAGCATTGAGCCTACTGTAGATAATTTTTCAGGGGGCGTACCAGTATTTAAACTCTTGATGAATATTATCCTGGCGATGTCGCTTAATCCACTCGAACGCAGATTCTCGGCTTGGTTGAGCCGACAATCGTTTACGAATGATGAAGGTGAAAAAGAAGGTTAGACTAACTTTTCTAAAGCAGTGCTATATTTTTGCGTATAAGCTTCGCCAAAATTGTCGATGGTAATCGCTGCTGCAAAATGAATGATGAGTGCGGTTAAAATTCCTCGCCAAACCGGAGAGAGGCTTAGCTGAGACAGCAAAACGACGAAAAGCAATATCAAACTAGCATATACGATTTTAATCATGGCAAAAGCACGGAGCGCCCTTCGTGCTTTTTGACTTTTGTTGGCTACATAAGCCTTGTCTTGGGTTTGGGTGGCAATGGCTTGATGTTGTTTGAGGCGATGGTTGCTAAAATAGCCTGGTATAAAGGCAACTGCTTCTAACAAGCCCACGACAATCATTGTAATTGCAAAGGCTTTAAAATCAGGACGAAATCCTAGAATCAACCCTCCGGCTATGATAGATATAATCCCCCAGAGACCCGCTCCAAGACCTAGAATTCGCTCGTTTTGTAAATAAGTAGTAATGATTTCGTGTGCCATAAGAAACTAAGCTTTTTTGTTGTCTATAATACCTTTAAAGGCTTTCGCGGATTGTTTAATGATGGCTTTTCGACTCAAAATACGTGGAGCAATTGCAATCATATTCTTTTGTTT
>DMXI01000442.1 GCA_003483885.1 Microscillaceae bacterium | reverse complement strand
GCATTTCCCAATCCATAATGATTAAATCAGGCAATTCTTCGTGGGCAATTTGGTAAGCAATTGCTCCATTACAAGCATTGAGTAATTCATACGATTGAGGTGCATCACTAAAGTACTGGAAAACAGTTTCAATCATATCCGGGTTGTCATCAGCCACTAGTATTTTCTTAGGGGCTTGAGCGGGAAAGTTAGCATTCATTCAACAACAATTTGGTTAGGGTGTATAAGAACAGTAAAGCAGTAGTATTCAATAAATAGTGATCAATTTTACTAAATACCTTTACCAAAAGCAGTACAGCGTAAAGGTTTTATCCGTTGCCTAATCCAAAGATAAAATCTCAATCAGGTAACTCATCAGCAGAAAGTATCATCAAAAAGTTATTTTTACATTAAGATCGGCTTTTGCCTGTAAATATATGCAGGCTAGTTAGTTATTTTATATTTCTACCACAAACACTTAAACGCATGAAGGCTATTCACTACTTTTTTATTCTATGCTTATTAACGGCAAGCCAAGCTTTTGCCCAAAACCCTCGTACCGTTGACTCATTGCAAAAAGCACTAAAAACAGAGCTTTCTGATCGGCAAACCGTGGATACTTATAATCTGATTGCGAAAGAATACCGATATATGGATTCGGCTCAGGTAGTACGATATGCTTATCAGGCTATCAAGTTAGCCAAAAAAATTGATTATGTACCAGGCATAGCCGATGCGTGGTATTATATCGGCTTTGTGAACCTTATTAAAGGCAAACAAGCCAAAGCAAAGCAGGTTTTCCAGAAAGTATTACGCATTGCCCAAAAGGGTGATTATAAAAAAGGAATGGGTAATGCACACAATGGTACAGGAGCATTGTATTGGTTTCGAGGGCAAATGGATACAGCATTGATTTATTATCAAAAGTCGCTGAAAATAAGGGAGCAGATCGAAGATAAAGAAGGAAGTGCTTCTACTAGTGTAAACATTGGAACGATTTATAAATACCAGGGAAAAGATGATCAAGCAATCAAACTTTATGAAAAGGCACTCCGCATAGAAAGAGGCATTGGTAATAAAAAGGGGATGGGTAATTGTTACAACAATTTGGGGATGGTTTATACCGATCAGGGGGATTATCTCAAAGCATTGACACTCTACCAAAAAGCCATAAAAATAAGAGAAGAAACCAAGGACACGCTTGCGTTTATCACTACTTGCAACAACATTGGAAGTACATATACTCGTCAGGGCAAGTTCTCTAAAGCCTTGAAATATCACCAGCAAGCGGTGGATATGGCCCATGCCATTGGGGACCAGGGTAACCTTGCTGTCAACTACAACAACATAGGCATTATATACAATTATCAGGGAAATTATGTAAAAGCTTTAGAGGTACATCAACAAGCACTCAAGATTCGGGAGAAACTCAATAACCAGCAAGGAGTGGCTCAGAGCTTCAACAATATAGGCTACATTTATAAAGTACAAGGAAATTATGCCAAAGCGCTGGAGTTTCATCGGCAGGCGCTTGACAAATACCAACAACTCAAATACAAAAGAGGAATGGCTATTAGCCATAATAACCTGGGCATAGTGTATGAACTTCAGGAGCATTACACCAAGGCGATTGACCATTACCAACAAGCCCTTGTATTGGAAAAACAGGCCCATCTCAACGCAAGAATCACTGAGACTTATCTGGGCATAGGCAGGGTACACTTATTACAGAAAGCATACACAAAAGCCCAGGCTTTTTTTGAGGAAGCCCTAAAAATGCGCAAAGCCATGGGCGAACAAGCAATGTCGGCTGAAGCTCAAGTCAACTTGGGAATGGCTTATTATGCACAAAAGAATTATACCCAGGCACAACAATACCTCGAGCAAGGTCTACAAGCGGCCTCTAAAACAGGATTCCTACTCTTTGTAAAATATGGAGCGGAGTATTTGACCAAGGTGTATCAGGCAACTAATCAACCTGCCAAGGCACTGGAAAATCATATTCTGTTTAAACAAATGGCGGATAGTCTCTTGAACAAGGAAAATATCCAAAAAATTGCTCGATTAGAAACTCAGTATACCGCTCAAAAACGGGAAGATTCATTAAAACAGGTACAAGTACAAAAAGACCAATTGATGAAAGCCGATATCCGTCGACGAGAGGTTACCCAAAAAGCGACTTATATTGGCCTGGGACTCAGTGGTTTATTAGTTATTTTGTTGTTTGTATTTTATCGTACCCAACAGCACCACAATCACAAGCTTAATCAGGTAAATGCCGAATTGAAAGAATCTTATACTACTATTCAAGCCAATGCTCAACTCATTGATCACCAAAAAACGAATCTGGAGCAGGCGCTGAATCAGCTCAAGGAATTGGATCGTTTTAAAGAAAAAATGGTGGGTATGATTGCCCATGACCTTAAAAATCCACTGCAAGCCATTATTGGTTTTTCTCAAAACGCGCACAATCACCCACATATCCCAGCCATTCATCAGGCCGCCCAACGAATGTACTTGTTGATTTTGAATATGCTGGATACTCAGAAGTTTACCAATGCCGAAATTCCTCTGAAAAAATCGACTCAGTCTTTATCTCAGTTGGGTAAAACTGCGGTAGAACAAGTGCAGTGGTTTGCTTACGCCAAAAATATTCAATTAAAAACGTTCCTTAATCAAGACATTCAGCTACCCTTAGATCATCAATTGATCTCTAGGGTATTGCTCAACCTCTTGCATAATGCCATTAAGTTTACTCCACAAAATGGTCGAGTAAGCCTACAATACGAACTAGACACCACCACTCAGGAAATAAAGGTAATGGTAAACGATAACGGAGAAGGCATTGACAGGGAGCATCAACAAGCTATTTTTAAACCTTATCATCAAGTAAATGCCCACCAAGGATCTACTGGGCTGGGGCTGGCTTTTTGCAAAATGGTAGTAGAAGCCCACCAAGGCCAGGTTGGTGTTATTTCTACTTTGGGAGAAGGAAGTACTTTTTGGTTTACATTGCCTTTACCTGCTGCTGCCGTGACCCTTCCGCAATCTCAAAGTGAATATGCATACACCCCAATATCTACTATAGAGTTAAGCCCCGCCGACAAAGCCTATTTAATACCATATATTGATCAGATCAAATCATATAAAATATATCACTTTACTAAAATCAAGGCCATTCTTGAGCAAATCAAGACCGATGATCGTCCTCAAATTGCTCTTTGGAAAGACCATCTGCAAAAGACGATTAAAGTAGCCAACCAACAACAATATGAGGAGCTCATTAATCTAGGATCGTGAATACTGTTTTTCCCCTCAAAAAGTGTCCTAAAAACAAATCAAACTGTCTCCCAATGGACACTTCTTGTACGGTTCTGTACCTTTCGTACTTCTTTATTCATTTGTTAAAGCATTGTTAATCAATATACTTATGGCAAGTGGCGTTGATCTTGTTCATAGATGGACGGAGTGTCTGAAAAAACGGACACTTTGCACGAGAGGTACGTCTTAATATGGAAATGCCCTCGATTTTAAAAAATATGAATGAGCCCATGTAACCATTGACTTTTAAGGAAGTTACTCTCCAAAATATCTGAAATTTATTAGAAATAGATTTTGGAGTTTCCTCAAAAGCAACAAATTAAAACCATATAACCTTTTTTACTCATGTTTAAGAATTATTTCAAGGTAGCTTTTCGTAATTTGTTTAAAAGGAAAATCTACTCCATTATTAACATTGCAGGATTGGCTATTGGGCTTACCTGTTGTATTCTCATTGCCTTGTTTATTGCCGACGAGACCAGCTACGACAAATTCCATAGTAAATCGGATCGGATTTATCGAGTTACTCGTGACTTTTGGGGCGACAAAGACCTGTCTACGCTGCACTTAGGTCATGTGGCACCTCCTTTTGGCCCGCTACTCAAACAACACTTTCCAGATATTCAGGAAGTAGTGCGTTTTTATCCTACTAGTGATCTGTTTATGATCAAGGATCGCTCTTTTCAGGAAGAAAACGGCTATTATGTAGAGCCGAGTGCCTTCAAAATATTTGATTTTAAAGTAACAAAAGGAGACGCCAGCCAAGCCTTAAATAAGCCCCGAACCCTGATGTTGTCTACTACGTTGGCCAAAAAATATTTTGGTCAGGAAAACCCCATTGGTAAAATCATAAGCTGGCGATATGGTGGTGAAAAGTTGAGCCTGAAAGTAACGGGTGTTTTTGAACCATTGCCTGATAACTCTCACTTTCACCCTAACTACATGATTTCGTTCCGTACTTTGGACAACGAAAAAATATATGGACGAAAAGGGTTGAAGAGAAATTGGGGAAACAATTCGTTCTTGACGTATATTTTGTTACCACCTAATTATAACAGCAAAAACATAGCAGATAAACTCGATGAGTTTATGAATAATACTTATGGTGCTTTTGCACTAGCTCAAAAATGGATGACTAGAGGCAAAAAAGCATCTGACTTTACTCATTTGTACCTTCAGAAGCTTACCGATATTCACTTACATTCGCATTTAGACTCAGAAGCTGAAGCCAATGGCGACATCAACAATGTGTATGTATTTGCCATCATTGGTTTGTTTATTTTGCTGATTGCTTGTATCAATTTTATCAACCTTTCTACCGCTCGCTCAGCTAACAGAGCCAAAGAAGTGGGTATTCGCAAAGTGGTAGGGGCTTACCGCCAACACTTGATCTTCCAGTTTTTGAGCGAAGCAGTAATGATGACTTTAATTGCCCTGGTGGTTGCCATTGGGTTGGTAGAAGCCATGTTGCCCTCTTTGAATGAGTTTATTGGCAAAAACTTATCTATGAATTATTTCTCCAATACCGGGATTATTTTGTTACTCATTGGCTTTATGCTTTTGGTAGGTATTCTGGCAGGTTTTTACCCAGCCTTGTTTTTGTCCTCATTTCAGCCAGTAAAGGTGCTGAAGGGACGGTTGGCAACTGGTTCTAAAAATTCTACACTACGTACAGTGCTGGTAGTGAGCCAATTTAGCATTTCTATTGTGCTCATTGTATGTACTGCCATTGTATACCAGCAATTGTCTTTTGTAAAAAATAAGTCTTTAGGTTTAGACAAAGACCATGTCATCGGTTTGCGTAATAATTCTGAGATTAATGATAAATTCCAAACCTTTAGACAGGAGCTCCTCAAAAACCCATTGATCAAAAACCTGGGAAGGTCTACCATTGCGCCTTCGCAAAGGTTACTCAACTCTAGTGGTTCGGCAGAGGAAGTAGAGTTGAATGACTCGATACAAAAATCCAATGTAGAATTACGGATGGTAAGGGCAGATCACGACTTTTTGGAGACCTTCAGCATTCCTCTGGTAAAAGGACGTTACTTTTCTCGAAAGTTTAAAACCGATGACTCGGCTGCGTTTTTTATTAATGAAACGGCCGCCAAACGTATTGGCTGGAAAAACCCTCAAGATGCGGTGGGCACTCGCTTTAAATATGACCGACGTAGGGGTACGATTATAGGCGTGATGAAAGATTTTAATTTTGAATCGATGCACGAACCAGTCAAGCCTTTAGTGATGTTTATGCGTCGTGATAACTGGTATAGCAACATCTCTATTAAGCTACAAGGTAAAAACATTAAAGAGACGCTGGCCTACATAAAACAAGCCTGGGAGAAGATTGTACCTGAGCAACCCTTTGCTTATCAATTTGTGGATGAGCGCTTTGCCCGCTTATACGAAAAGGAACAAAAACAAGGCTCTTTGTTTATGGTTTTTGCGGGACTGGCCATTATGATTGCTTGCCTGGGACTGTATGGACTGACCTCTTTTATTGCTGAACAACGCACCAAGGAAATTGGCATCCGTAAGGTATTGGGGGCCTCTATCAGTAGTATTTTGCAGTTAGTTTCCCGCAATTTTGTAGTACTGGTACTGATGGCTACTGGCATTGCCCTCCCGCTGGCCTTTTACGGGATGAATCGCTGGCTGGAAAGTTTTGCGTACCACATCAACTTGCTCAATTATTGGTACGTCTTTCTGGCTTCGGGGCTGGTCGCCCTCTTGATTGCCCTGGCTACCATTAGTTCACAAGTACTCAAAGTAGCCCGCGTGAACCCTTCACAGGTATTAAGAAACGAATAATTGATGTGATTTTACCAACCAAATAAAAAAGCGAGGCTTTCAGTCTCGCTTTTTTTGTTTATAAACTGTCCCACTTTGGACAATACCTGTACGATTTCAGCAATTACAAAAAGCTGTTTACCCTCTCTAATACACTGATAACCAAATACCTTACCCCTATTGGAATTACAATTGTTATTTATTCTATAAGATTTCACTCTATAGACACTGTTCGGCTTGCAACCTTTTCGCGAGATAGGTGTCATTTCTGT
The DNA here is from genome assembly GCA_003483885.1 of Microscillaceae bacterium. Classification (GTDB taxonomy): domain Bacteria; phylum Bacteroidota; class Bacteroidia; order Cytophagales; family Microscillaceae; genus Microscilla. The sequence continues at coordinate 2,719 of DMXI01000442.1, read as the reverse complement.
AAACTGTTTCAATTGACTTAAACCCATATGAACTCATGAAAATACACACAAAGATTTTAGGAATTACGCTATTGTTGGCTGTTTGGGGCAGTACTGCTTACGCTCAAAATACTGAAACCAGAAACTTATCTTCTTTTAGCCGGGTAAGTATTGGCATCAGTGGCGATGTAGAACTACGAGAAGGAAGCCAATCTTCTATAAAGATTCAAGCAAGTGGGGTAGATTTAAACGAGATAGAAACTGAAGTATTGGGCGATAAGCTAAGAATCCGCTGGAAAAGAGGCTATCGTAATTGGCGTCGCAGAACCAATGTAAAAATTTGGTTAACTTATAAATCGCTGCGTGGAGTGAGTGTATCTGGCTCGGCCGATGTATTTGCCAAGTCGGTTATCCGAGGCAACGATTTATACTTACGCATCAGTGGTTCAGGAAATTTTGAAGGGCAAATAGCGGTAAAAAACCTGGAAACCAGAATTTCCGGATCAGGAAGGTTAGACATTTCGGGCAGTGCCAATTCTCAAATGATCGGTATTAGTGGCTCGGGTAGTGTGCGGGCTTTTGACCTTAAGTCTAATTCTGCCGAAGTACGCATCAGTGGCTCGGGCAACGCTCGTTTGTCGGTAAAAGATGCCTTGACAGCTAAAATAAGCGGTTCGGGTAGTGTACGTTACAAAGGAAACCCTCCTCGCATTATCAGCAAAAGCAGTGGCTCAGGTAGTGTACGTAGCGTTAATTAATCACTTTATTATCTGAAAAAAATCAAAATATTGTCATCATGAAGTCATCTGTAAAGTTCCTTGGATTGGCCCTGCTACTGGCATTTGCCACCACTTTTGCCCAGGCCCAACACAAGTATGTACACAAATCCAACGGTAAAGAAACCTTGGTAAACTACGAAGGGAAAATCACCCTTTCGGACAACGATCAAGACATTGTTGCCATTTCGGATTATGGTTTCTTTCGTTTTAAAGTAAATCGCCGCGAAGTACTTATCAAGGCAGAAGCAGGAGGTAAACTCACGCGTACTTTTTATGTAAGAGGCCGCAAACAAGCCTACGAACCCGAAGGAAGGGCCTGGTTGGCCCGAGAGCTACCTAAGTTGGTACGCAGAGGGGGATTTGGCGCGGAGTCCAGAGTAGCTCGTTTTTTCAAAAAAGGTGGTACGAGTGCTGTACTAGCCGAAATTCAGAATATTGAGAGTGACTACGGACAACAAAAATATTTTAACTATTTGTTGCAAAACCACCCAGTAAAGGATTCCGAACTCAAAGGGGTGGTAAATGCCATTGGTAACACTATAAGCTCAGATTATTATAAGGGAAAAATTTTACGCAAAAATCAACAAAGATTCTTAAAAAATAACGAAACAGCAGATGCTTATATCACTGCAGTTGCCAGTATCAAATCTTCTTACGAAAAAAGCAAAGCTTTACGCAAAGCCATGGAAGGCAACCTGCCTACCAACTTGATGACCAAGGTACTGGATGCCTCTATGAACATTGACTCTGATTACGAGAAGAGTAAAGTCTTAAGAGGTATTGCTAAGAGAAAGCAGTTGAACGACCAGGAGCTGGACAAAATACTGGCTGCTACCAATAAAATTAGTTCTGATTATGAGAAAAGCAAGGTACTGAGAACCATCTTGGGCCATAACAAGCTCAACGACCAACAAACGGTAAAAACCATTGAGATGATTCGCCGGATAGGGTCTGACTACGAAAGTAGCAAGATTTTGCGTGGTATTTTGCGCACTTCATCGGCCAGTGAAACTCAATTGACCGCTATTCTGAAAGCTACTTCTTACTTGAGTAGTGATTATGAAAAAGGAAAAGTGCTGGTACAAGTGGGCAAGCTTATTCCTAATAATAACCAAAAACTAAAAGATCAATTTGCCAAAGTAGCCCGCTCTATTTCGTCGGATCATACCTACGGTAAAGTGATGCGTAGTTTGGATAGATAATCTATCATAGTTTAATGGCTAAATGGTTACATTGTTATATGGTTGCGCGATACATTACGACGCCATATGGCCATCAAACCATTTAGCCATTTTTTTTCTCAACGCTCGCTCAGGAGCATTTTTTTGATCATATGCAGGGCATTTTCTTGCCAATCTTTTATTTTTTTGTCTACCAAAATAAAATTGTCACTGCTGGAAATCTTGACCAGATGAGACATCCCTATCAATTGAGCCCAAATATTTAATAATAAGACTTCAGGAGGCAAATTGGCCGAAATACTTTGGTCTTTTTGGCCCAGAGTAATCTCCTGATACATCATGTTCACCGGGACCTTAGCCACATGGTTTACTTTCTCAAAATAGTTGTAAGGCCCCTGGATAGGCGCTTCAGGCTGCATCAAGGTGCTATTGCGCACGTAGGTATAATAATCCAGAATAATCTGATAACGTTGCGGAAAATTCTGGCAAAAATTTAAGTATCCAGTACAATATGCCAGCACTCTCTCCTGCCCGTTTTTATGTTTCAGGTTTACCTTAGACAATTCTTGCATAAAAACCCTTAACGACTTGTAAATCACGGCCATATAAAGGTTTTCCCGGTTCTCGAAATAGCTATAAATCGTCGTGCGACTCCGTTGGGCCACTTTACTAATTTCTGAAATATTTGCATAAGCGTACCCTTTGTCAAAAAACACTTCTTCGGCCTGATTAATAATATAATGGACTTGTTGCTTTTTTAAACTTTCATTCATAATACAT
>DMXI01000441.1 GCA_003483885.1 Microscillaceae bacterium | reverse complement strand
TATAACATCGCAAAACTATGGATTGTGGACCAATGCCCCGACAAATCGGGATTTATAAACTGTTTCCTTAACAAGAATCGAGTCCCTTGTCGTGTCGAAGAAGTTTCCTCCTGAATTAGGAGGACTAAGATGGTTTGCTACGCAAGTCCATAAAACCCTTAAGGAAACAGCATTGGACTAAATACTGCGGGCTATTATTCTATCACCCCTAACTGCTTCAATACTTGTTTGGTAATCGTTTTGCGGCATCGTCCAAAACGTTTGTTTTTTATACTACGGGGTTTAATCAGGCGAGTAGCAAAGAAATATACTTCTTTGTTTTTTTCTTCTTCTTTTAGGTTTTGGCCTTTGGTAACATACCCAACCCACCAGCCAGTATCTTTACCTCCGTCTCTGGTCCAGCCAGTTTTGGCGCGAATCACATAGTTTTTGCCCTTTTCCACCACCATTATTTTCTTCAAAATTTGGTAGTTTCGTTTAGAAAAAGGCAAAGTCTCTTCATAGATAGCTTTGAGCACCTCTACCTGATTTTTAGGGCTAATAGCAAAAGGACCAAAGTTCCAAAAGTCAGCATCTTTTTGCGATAAATTAACATTACCATAACTACATTTTTTTAGGTAACGACGATAGGTTTTCTTGCCAATGATCTTGGCCATTTCTACATAAGCCCAACCTGCCGATTTCTGAAAGGCCTCTTTCATAGAAATGTCGTGGTAAATGCTAGGCCGATAGCCATACTTGACCGTATCGGTACTTCCTGGCCACTTTACAATGTGGTTTTCGTCTTTAGCAGTCTTGGTCTCAAGGGCTATCAGCGTATTGATAATCTTGAAGGTAGAAGCTGGAAGTGTGGCATATTGGGCATCTTTTGGATCGCTGAAAATCCACTTCTTTTGCTGGTAATCATAGAGGGTAATGCTACCAGGAATGCCACACTCTTTGAAAGGTTTTTGTAAGTCTACTTGGGCTTGAGCAATCAGTGGCAAGCACAAAATGATTAGTAATAGCTTTTTCATAAGTTTCTAGTGTTTTGGTTATTTTGCTTTTAATATAGGTAGGTCAAAAAGGTAACCTGAACACTAGAAAAGACCATAAACAGAACAAAAATGAACCGTAGATATTTAATCCACGGTTCATTTTTACATAGTTAACATAACATATAGTTATGATTTGAATTCATAATCTATATAAGTTTGTAAATCCTTGTCCCCCCGTCCCGATAAATTAATTACGACTACTTCTTTAGGATCAAATTTTCTTTGTTCCAAAATAGCTAGAGCGTGGGCGGTTTCTATAGCCGGAATGATACCTTCGGTACGACAAAGCAATTTTCCAGCTTGCATGGCTTCGTCATCGGTAACACTCATAAACTCTGCCCGGCCACTGGCAAATAAATGGGCATGAGCAGGGCCAATACCTGGATAATCCAAACCAGCCGAAATAGAATAAGGCTCTACTACCTGTCCATCAGGGGTTTGCATCAATAAAGTTCGGCTACCGTGGAGCACCCCTGGTTTACCCAAAAAAGTAGTGGCGGCCGATTCTCCTGTATCAACCCCTTTGCCGGCGGCTTCTACCGCGATTAGGTTTACATTGGGCGCATCCAGGTAATGATAAAACGCGCCCATGGCATTGCTACCACCACCCACGCAGGCAATCACATGATGAGGATTTTCCGACCCCGTTTTTTCTTTCAATTGGGCTTTCATTTCTTCACTAATCACCGATTGGAAACGCGCCACCATATCGGGGTAGGGGTGAGGGCCTACTACCGATCCAATAATGTAATGAGTATCTTCTGGATTATTGATCCAATGGCGCATGGCTTCGTTGGTAGCATCTTTCAGGGTTTGGCTGCCACTGGTAGCGGGTACCACGGTTGCACCCAGCAAACGCATACGCTCTACATTGGGACGTTGGCGTTCCATATCTATTTTGCCCATATATACGATGCACTCAATATTCATCAAAGCGCATACTGTAGCGGTAGCCACCCCGTGTTGTCCCGCACCCGTTTCGGCAATGATTTTTTCTTTGCCTAAGCGTTTGGCCAACAAGATTTGCCCAATGGTATTATTGATTTTATGGGCACCAGTATGGTTTAAGTCTTCGCGTTTTAGATAAATCTGGGTGTTGTAGCGCTCCGACATACGCTTGGCAAAGTACAAAGGGGTGGGACGCCCTACATAGTCGCGGAGCAATTGATTAAACTCTTCCTGAAAATCGGGCGAATGGATAATGTCTAAATAACGGGTCTTAAGTTCCTGGATATTAGGATATAAAATTTCGGGAATATAGGCTCCGCCAAACTCTCCATAGTATCCTCGTTGGTTTACCTGGTAGCTTTGGCTGTATGTAATGGTCTTTTCAATCATTGTATATTTTCGTGTGAGGTAACGTAAACCTACGTACCTAGAGTTAAATAAAGTCTGTCAATGTTTTCATCGGTGGACTGCTAACTGTCGACCGTGGACTATGATATTAAACGCTTCAATGCTTGTAGCTTATCTATATCTTTTAATGCGGGAGCAACTTCAAATTTACTGTTCACATCTATAGCGTGTACATTGAGTCGATGTGTAGTAATAAAACTTTGTAAATCCTGAAGGTTTTCTAAACTCAACCCACCACTCATAAAAAGCGGCAACTCGTTGTCGTATCCTTTCAAAATGTCCCAATTAAACACGATGCCATTGCCCCCATAATCTTTGCCTTTGGTATCAAACAAAAAGAAATCGCAATGAGGCTTATAAGGGTTCAAGGTTTTAAAATCAAAATTATCGGCTACTCTAAAAACCTTGACAAGCTGTAAGCCTGGAACCAAATTCTTAAGCTGTTGACAAAACTCAGGACTTTCGTCACCGTGAAGCTGGGCCAGTGCCAATTGATACCGTTTGGCTTTGGCTGCAATGTACTCCAGGCTATGATTTACAAATACCCCTACCTTACGAGGTGTTGCGCCCTGAAGAGGCACCGGTAATTCAAAATTTTCACCGACATACCGAGCCGATTTCTCAAAAAATATCAATCCCAAATAATCGGGCTGCACATTGAGTACCTCGGTAATATTGTGAGGTTCGCGCATGCCACAAACTTTTAAATGCATCATTACAAAATAGCCTTGGGGTTGAGTAATTTCTCAATTTCTTGAATCAAGCTGGCGCAAGCAGCTCCTGGGTCGGGGGTTTTCATAAAGGTTTCCCCAATCAAAAAGCCTTGATAACCAGCCTTGTACAGGGTGATAATATCTTCAGGAGTTTTAAGGCCGCTTTCTGAAATTTTTACAAAATCGGAGGGGATTTTATCTGCCAAATCGAGCGAGTTTTGAATGCTTACCTCAAAAGTTTTAAGGTTACGATTGTTTACCCCTACGATAGACACATAGCGGTTGAGATGACTATCTAGCTCTTCTTCGCTGTGAACTTCCATCAAAACATCCAACCCTAGTTCTTGGGCGGTTTGGGCCAGCTCTTTCAACTGCGTAGGTTCAAGGCAGGCCGCGATCAGAAGCACTACATCGGCCCCAATGGCCTTGGCTTCTACTACTTGATAAGGATCAATGATAAACTCTTTGCGTAATACGGGTACCTCAGTGTGTTGACGAAGCATAATCAAATCGTGATTAGAACCTCCAAAAGCCACCATATCTGTTAAAACCGACACCCCAGTGGCTCCCGCTTTTTGATAACCAGTGGCTACTTGAGTAGGCGTTACTTTAGAGTTGATCTCCCCACGAGAAGGAGAGCGACGTTTAAACTCAGCAATAATGGCTGGGGAGTTGTTATCGTAGATGTTCTTTTTGAGCGAAAATGTGGGTCGCTTAAACAAAGGGCTAGCTTCCAATTCGTGGATTGGAGTATTTCGTTTCGCCCCAGCAACTTCTATTTTTTTTCGGTTTACGATTTCTTCTAGTTTATTCATTTTTTCAGTATTTAGTCCACAGTCCACGGTCGATAGTCCACCGTTTCAAAGTGAGCATATTAACTACTGTCGACTGTGGACTGTCGACTATGGACTAATTATATTTTTCACTTATGCTTGTACAGACTCCCCACTCAACGCCAAAAATTTCTCAAAAGTAGCCAACGCTTTGCCCGACTCGAGGTTTTCTTTAGCTAGAGCAATGGCATCTTGTATGGCTATTTCGGGGCGGGCGGTATGAATCGCCATCCCGGCATTGGCGCATACCACTTCTTGCTGGGCCTGAGTACCTTTGTTTTTCAATACATTCTCGAAAATCTGGGCCGATTCAGCCACGGTGTCTCCCCCAAACAACTGCTCAGGGCGGTAAGTATTCAACCCTAAGTCTTCGGGGGTAAACAATTGCTCGCGTTGGTTGGCATAGGTTTTTACCCTTCCGGTAAGCGATACCTCATCGTAGCCGTCCAGTGAGTGAACAATGCGGAAATTCTTATCAAGTTTTTGATACAAATATGCATACAAACGAGCCAACTCCAGGCTAAATACCCCCACCAATTGGTTTTTAGGAAAAGCTGGGTTTACCATCGGGCCTAGCATATTAAAAAACGTTTTGATTCCCAAGTCTTTACGAATAGGAGCTACGTTTTTCATCGCAGGGTGAAACAATGGTGCGTGGAGAAAACAAATGTGGGTTTCTTCGATTTGCTTACGCAATTTGTCTATATCATTGGTAAATTTTACCCCAAAATACTCCAATACAGTAGAAGAACCTGATACTGAAGATACCCCATGGTTTCCGTGCTTGGCTACGTGTACCCCACTCGAGGCAGTTACAAAAGAGGCCAGCGTAGATACGTTAAAGGTGTTTTTACCATCTCCTCCCGTACCACATAAGTCAATGGGGCTAAATTCTTCCAGGTGTACCGGGATGCAAAGGTTGAGCATCGCTTCGCGAAAGCCTTCCAGCTCTTCCACGCTAATGCTACGCATGATGTATACCGTCAGAAAAGCGGCAATTTGAGAATGATTGTATTTGCCTTGGGTAATATTGGTCAGTACCTCCCGAGCTTCTTCCTTGGTAAGGCGTTTATGTTCAAATAAATGGTTAAGTATCGCTTTCATTTTAATTATAAATTATGAATTTTTTGGTCCATAGTAATCAGTCCATTGTCCATAGACTAATTTATTTGAGTTTTTTAATGATCATTGTTACCACTGCCCTCGACCGAAAACTATGGACTATTGACAATGGTCCATCGACTTTTAAACAAAAAGTGCTTCCCGTTTCTTCACCAAACTATAATTAGCCGGAGCCTCAGCGTTTAACCAGTTGGCCAAAATGCGAATGCCTTGATCGGTCAGAATAGATTCAGGGTGGAATTGTAAACCTCGTACATCATAGCTTTCGTGGCGAATGGCCATTACGTTGCCTTCTAGGTCTTTACCCGTCACAATGAGTTCTTGCGGCAAACTTTCTTCCTTGATGACCCAAGAGTGATAATGCCCAATAGAAAACTCTTGAGGAAAGCCTTCAAACAAGGTTTCGTCTTGGTCTTGCACCAAGTTTTTGGAGGCAATGCCGTGCAAAACAGTCGGTAAGTTCAACAGCTCCGCACCAAAAGCTTCGCCAATGGCCTGATGCCCCAAACAAACCCCCAAAATACTTTTAGTGGGAGCGTAAGCCTTGATCAGGTCCAGCATAATACCTGCTTCTTCGGGAATTCCGGGACCAGGTGAGAGCAAAATCTTATCGTATTGCTCTATGGTAGCCAAATCTATTTTATCGTTGCGGTATACTTCTGGCTGATAACCCAAGTCCCGCACCATGTGCACCAAGTTGTACACAAACGAATCATAATTATCTATTACGAGTATTTTCATTGCATTTCAAGTCCACAGTCCACGGTCGATAGTCCACAGTTCTCCATCCCGCATATGTGGTTTTAATTGTTGTATGTTTATTTATAATTGCAGGTATTTTATAGGGCATTACCGTTGACTATGGACTGTGGACTGCCGACTTCCGAAGCCGCTTCCACCGCCTTACGTAATGCTCTCAATTTATTGTTTACTTCTTCTAATTCTCCCTGAGGGCTAGATTTGGACACGATACCTCCGCCCGCCTGATAATACAAGCGATTGTTTTTGCTGAGGAAAGAACGAATCATAATGGCTTGGTTCATATCGCCTTTAAAATTGAGAAAACCAATGGCTCCTCCGTAAAATCCTCGGTTTTGATTTTCGTATTGGTCAATCAACTGAATGGCCTTGTGTTTGGGTGCTCCCGAAAGCGTACCCGCTGGGAAAGTATCAGCAAATAACTGAATCCCAGACGCATTTTCCTGGATATCAGCAGTAACCTTAGACACCAAGTGGATAAGGTGGGAGTAATATTGAATTTCTTTGAACGATTCTACCTGAATGTTGCTGCCGTTGCGGCTGAGGTCATTGCGAGCCAGGTCTACCAACATTACATGTTCGGCGTTTTCTTTTTCATCTGCAAACAGTTTTTTGGCCTGCTCAGCGTCCGCGGCGTCGTCTCCAGTACGCTTGATGGTGCCCGCAATAGGGTGAATGGTGGCTTGTTGATTGCTCACGACTAGTTGGGCCTCTGGTGAAGAACCAAAAATTTTAAAACTGCCATAATCAAAGTAAAACAAGTAAGGAGAGGGATTGATAGAGCGCAAATGACGGTATACATTGAACTCGTCTCCCAAGAAGCTTTGTGAAAATTGGCGTGACAATACCACCTGAAACACATCGCCTCGCTGGCAGTGATGAATGCCATTCTCGACCATTGCCCGGTATTCTTCGTCGTTGATGTTGGAGGTTTCTTCGCCAATAATCTGGAAATTGTAAGAGGGGAAATTGTTGCTGCGAATGAGGTTGACTACTTCGTCTAGTTCGTCTTCGGGGGTGGGGGTAGGAGCGCCTTCAAAATAGTGTTGGAAAATGTAGAGTTCGTTTTTGAAGTGGTTAATCGCGATGACGTATTGGTAGGTTTGGTAGAGGATGTCAGGGATTTGGCGGGTGTCGTCTTGGAAGGTTTTAAAATCTACGTCTTCAAAGTAGCGGATGGAGTCAAACGAGGTGTAGCCAAACATTCCATTGTAGATAAAGTCAAATGGCAGTTTTTCGGACTCAAACTGACTGGCAAAATCCTCAAAATGGGCGACCACGTTTTTGCCTGCCTGCCCGTTGTCTTGGCTTTGCCCCCGAGCACCTATGTCTATGGTTTGGTGGGTAGCGTCGGGAAACGACATTTTGACTTGCCCTGGCTGGACCTCAAATCGGGCCAAAGGCTGAAAACAAATATAAGAGAAACTGTTATCGGCCCCGTGGTAGTCAGAGCTTTCCAGCAGCAAGGCGTTGGCAAACTGGTCACGCAGTTTGAGGTAAATGCTTACCGGAGTCAAGGTATCGGCTAGTAACTTCCGGTAACGTGTTTTCAAGGAGTACTTTTTCATTGATGTATAGTTATGCTTTTTGATTCTATTGTTATTTTGTTTAGTGCTGGTGCACGCGTCCTCGCGTGTTCCCATTTCATTTAATCCTTAAGTAAAGTGCCACCAACAATTGATGACTATATTTTTTTAGCACACGCGAGGACGCGTGCGCTAGCGAAGTGGGTTACCAACAACCAATGATTATAATTTAAACTCAAGCCAACAAAAAAAGGCTTCCTGCGAACAGAAAGCCTTTTTTTGATATCCTTGGGATATGTTATATTTTCAAGTTACACACCCATAGTAAAGCCATTCGCAGAAGAGAGGTCTCTTTTGCGCCACCACCAACACTGAGTATGTAAACTAACTTGATTCATATTTTTGTTTGTGTAAACCCGTTATGAGTTTTGCTTAATGAGCGCAAACGTAACGAAGCATTTTGGAAAATGCAAGTGATTTGCCAAAGAAAATTTGCTGTGACTGTGTTAATAAACTGATTATGAGTGGCTTGTGTTTGATTGTTATATGACCCAACGATGTGTTACGATAACCATTTAGCCATAAAGCCATTATTTACCTCTACTTCACACATTGATACACCACAAACTTTTTATCCTCTGCCACTACCTGAACCGATGGAAAAATACGTTGTAAATGGGTTTTATAGTTCAAATGCGTATTGCCCACCACTTGCAAACTGCCTCCTTTTTTTAGGCGGCGAAAACATTCTCTAAAGAGCGCTAGAGGCACCTGAATGTTTATTTCGTATTCAAAATGGAAGGGAGGATTGGTGACAATTAAATCAAAAGTATTTTCGTCAAAAATTGACAAATCATTGTCCAAGTGGTGGTGCACTTGGTCTCCCTGGATGTTTAGTTTGGCCGATGCCACTGCCAAGTGGGCATCATCCATCAAATGTATCTCTGCATTGGGCAATTTTTTGCGTATTTCATTGCCTATCACCCCATTGCCTGCACCCAAGTCCAGTACTTTTTGATCCGTTTCTTTTGTTTCGATATGTTCTAAAAGAAATTGGGTAGCATAATCGATGTGCTCGCTGGAAAACACCCCTGGGTATTGTTTGTATTCTTGTTCGTTATAAGTCAGCGAATGCATCAGGCCCTTTTTGACGGTTTTTTTCTTTTGCTTGAGTATCAATAAGCGAGCTTTTTTCAAGGCTTTACTTTGTTCTGCCACCTCAAAATATTCCTGGGCGATTTCTAATAACCGGGGGCTAAAGTGGCGCGTCATAAAAGCACAAACTACCGTAACATCATCGGTGGACTGATTCGCAATTTGCTCCAAAAAGAATTCAAATAAGCCCAATGATTTAGGAATCTTGACCAAAGCAAAGTCCAGTGGATTGTCAAAAGAGGAAAGAGGGTCAGCGAAATTGACCAAAGAAAGTTGATTGGCTGCCAAATTAGCGTGAATGGCCTTTTCTTGGCTTTTATGGGTGAGTACTATAGTGGGGGTAAACGAGTGCAGATGGCAAGCCAGAAAGCCAAATCGATCGTTGTAAATGCCCAAATGAGTGGGTTTGTTCTCTAACTCCTGGAATGTTTGTAAAAGATATTCATCGGCAGCACTCCAGGGCCTCAAAGAATTATCTTTTGACAAATCGTATCTTTCAATCTTGTATTTTTTCTGCTGATTCTCCATAGCAAACCCTCCTCGTTATATAATGATTTTGATGTGGGCGCAAAGCTAAGTAATATTTAAATCAAAATGGTAGGTTGCGGTATAAAACCGATTGAATGGTGTTATGTTAGCCTTGGTGTTTGTCATTCTGAGAAGTAATTAACTGCGTTGAGCTCGTCACAGCAAAGCTGTAGACTCGGTTTTTTGTTCCAAAACACATCA
>DMXI01000238.1 GCA_003483885.1 Microscillaceae bacterium | reverse complement strand
AGCCCAAGCTATTGACGAAAAAAATGCTAAAATTAGCGTTGATCAATCGCCTTTTTAGTCCAGATTATAAGGTTTAAACATACTCTAGAGTAGCTAAATTGATAATCTGGACTAAAAAGGCGATTGATCAACGCTAATTTTAGCATTTTTTTCGTCAATAGCTTGGGCTATTCACTCTAAAACGTGCTTCATTATCGCTGACCACTCATCATTTTTATCCTCGAAGACAAAGTTTAAACATACTCTAAATATACTCTTTATTAGACTACTAAAAGAGGAAAATTATTCCCCAAACAAACAACATTTATGAAAAAAATTAAACTATTCGTGATAGTACTCATTGCTGGTTTGGCAGTGGCTGCTACATTACCAATGAATACTTCTAACGATGGCAATGAAGTGATTTTTGTAGACGCTGATGGTAAATCGTTCGACGAGGTAATGGCGGATTTCAAAGGGAAGGTGGTATATGTAGATTTTTGGGCATCCTGGTGTGGGCCTTGTATAGGACAAATGCCATACAGCGAAAAATTACACGAAAAATACAAAGGCAAAGAGGTAGCTTTCTTGTACATCTCTTTAGATCGTAGCGCAAATGCTTGGAAAAAAGGCATCAATAAGTACAAAATCAATGGTTATCACTGGAAGCCTGATCAAAAACAGATCAAGGAGATCATGAAGAAGTTTAAAGTGCGAACCATTCCTCGCTATATGTTGGTAAGCAAAAAAGGAGAGATATTGAACGATGATTTTCTGAGACCAAGTAGCAAACGCTTGCCTCAATACATCAATAAAGCATTGGATTTGAAATAATTATTGGTTAGATATTTAACACAACAAAAGCCCTCGCTTATTATAAGTGAGGGCTTTTGTTGTGTTATATTTCATTAAAATAACAATAAGCTAATAAATATCCCCAAGATAAGCGCAAAGAGTAGCACGAAGGAATAAGAAGAACCAATCAGGATCATTTTTACCAAAGTCTTGAAACGGCCCTGGCGATACACATTGCGAAAGGATTTATAACTATACACAAAAAGTAGCAAGAAGGTAGCCCCCACAATGTAAGGTGCCCCCTTGGGTAGTAGCTCAATAAATAAAATCCCCAAGGCAAATAATAAGTAAGCAAAACTATGGATGTGCAGCGTAAAAATGATATGCTCTACATAATAGCGTTTATGTCTGACGTATACCAGCGTAAGCAACAAGGCAAAAAACGGTAGTACAAAAAACATGACAATGGGCAGTTTTTCTACAGTGTATGAGGCCAACTGAGCCAAGGTAGCATCGGCCCAACGAATGCTCTGGTGTACAATAAATTTGTTGATCCAGTTTTTTTCGATTCCCAGAGAATCCATGATCGCCTTTTCTTTAAGCCCTTCTGCTGATAAATCGGTCACCTTTTGGACATTAACGTCCAGAATAGTTAACCCCCCAAAGTTATCACCCTTGAGGTTAGGCGTGTAGTACTTAAAAATAATCTTGTTGATGGAATCCAGTTTGAACTCAGTATCGGCCAGTGCCTTGACTAGTTGCAGAGAATCTTCACTGGATTTGACAAAGCGGTTGAGACTATCACGATAACTTCGGCGATCGAGAAGCAAGGCATAGCGTGCCACTCTTCGAGTAGAATCTCGGAGCGTTTTCTGAATAGATTTCTCATACCTTTCGCGTTTTTCTGGTTTTTGGATTTTTGCCAGCTTTTTGCGGTAAGATGCCAGTTTCTTTGAATATTTTTTCAATCGCTTGGCGTGCTTCAACGAATCTCTTTTGACCTTTCGCAGCGAATCGCGCGATTTGCCCTTGATATACAAAGTTTGAAACCCATCATTGATTTTGGCCAAAAATTGTGAATCTGCTGGTATAAGGGTACTCTTCTTAATGGAGTCGGGCAGAGTACCAGGATTTATCTTGTAATATTTATAGAATAACTCATTGATTTTGAGGGAGTCTTGTTTGCGACGTACGTCGTCAGAGATAGCCGATTTTTTAATCTGACTTTTAAAATCCTTTTTGTTGGTGAGTTTATTGAGCTCCATAGAAGAAGCAAAAAAATAGATAAAGCTCAATAAGAGATACAAACGAATAGGTTGCACATAATGCTTACGTCGCCCCGATATATATTCGTTGGTTAGGCGCCCTGGTTTGAACAAAAAAGGCTTGACACTACGATAAAAACGAGAATCGATGTCTACTACGTCTTTGAAGGAATCTATAAGAAACAAACGGACAGATTTGATACGCTGGTGGTTTTCTTGCCCACAACGGGGACAAAATTCGTCGGGTACCTCAAACACTAGCCCACAATTGAGGCATTCATCCGTTTTTCTTCTTTTCTTCATTGTCTGATGTTGTTAGGGGAAGTACGATGTTAGCTTAATGCATCAGCAAATATAATTACTCTGGGCGTATTGCCCAAGTTTTACAATTGTGCATAAATTGGTACTATGTAATAAATAGTAGCTTTATGAATTTACGGAATGATCTCTAGTTTTGTTATGGTTATGAGAGAGAAGTTAATCAGAAAAATTGCTATTGAAATCTATTTTTGCGGCTAAGGCTGTTTGATTTACCCAGCGAAGGAGTAGATTTTTGACCTTGGTCTCATTGAAAAAGTCATCGTTTTTATAGCTGATTCCTCCCATTATTTGTTGTGGATCATACCCACCACCCCAAAGTAGACCGTTGTCTTCTAATAAATCAATAAAACTATCGGTTACAATATCTTGCTCAGTTTGAGCCAATGTTCTGATAAACTCAATTCTAAAAAGTATTTCTTTATCGTCTTTCATGAGATGAGGGATTTAAATACTTCATGCTCAAGTTGCAAGGCATAATAATATGCTTGGTTTTTATAATACATATGCATGATTGGGTGGTTTTTAATGGTTTCCATCCAACGAGTGGGTGTATCATAAGTAATGGAAGCAATAAAGTAGGGAAATGTATTAAAATCTTGCCACAACTGAGCTTGACTGAGTGCGCCATTTTGAGGTAATACCTTCATTTTGAGTAGTGAAATGTTCAAGAGCATTTTTTCAAATTGCGTTTTTACTCGTTTGAACTGTGTTTGTATGAGCGCAATAATATGTTGGGTAGGTAAATGGCTATTGGGTTGGGCAAATTTATGCCATAATCGAGCTATATGGTAGAGAATAACCGTAGCATTGGGATAGTAAGAGCTTAAGCTAAAGGGTTTGTGCATAATGTCTTGGCTATCAATGGCAATTCTGATAAATTCAACACTTGCCTCATCTTGTTTATTAAAAGGGAGATTGAATTGTATTTTAAAACAAAGAATATTGCATAGTACGCATATGTCTAGTTCTATGGGCATTTTTCCTGAACCAAACCATACCCCATAAGCGGGTAAATGGGTGTATTTGGGTAGTGCGTGTCTGGCTTTTTTTTGAGAATGATTCGCATATTTCACCAAAAACTCTTGCACTACTACAGCGTCCTGGATAGTGGTTTTGGGGTTTGTCATGTGTATCAACACAGTATCATCAGCGTCGTCGGGAGGAATGAAATGTTTAAATTTTGATAGAAAATAGCCATTAGGAAAGTGAGCCCGTGGTTGAGTTTGATAAAAATTGTATAAATGGGGACTTTGGGTACCTATATAAAGAGCATAATTTTGGATAATTCGCTGAATAATTTGGGTAGCCTTTTGTTGTTGTACAGTATTAAATGTGGGTAGACAATCCTGAAGGGTGTACGCAATCAACGCTTGAAAGTAAATATTGCTATCTTCACGGAGGTATGGTACCCAACGATGAAACCGCTGAGAAGCAAACATGCCAGCAGGGTACAAAGAAGAGTGAGTTAATTGAAGTTGAGCGATTTTTTCCAGAAGATGATCAATAAGGGTCATGTTTCAAAGTTAGGGAATCTACTCAAATTTTTTGAATCAAAGGATTAAAAGCCTTAGAGGCCACCATTACCTGATCGCCAGGTTGTAAACCTGCTACATCGTCATCATTGGCTACTACTTTAATAACCTGATTGCCAATGAGTACCGATACTATATACACTACATCTTCTCGAATAATTTCCAATACTTTGCCTACCAACTGAAACTTGCCGCTGACTTGCTGGCGGGTAAAAATTTGCGCCGGGGTGCCTTGTCGGGTAATTTGCCCAGCCTCGAGTACCAGCACCTGGTGTGATACTTTAAAAATCTCCCCTACATCGTGACTCACCAACAGGATGGTATTTTTAAATTTTTGGTGCAGTTCTAATAAATAATCCTGAAGCTTTTGCCGCATTGCTTGGTCCAAGGCCGACAGTGGTTCATCTAATAGCAATACCTCTGGTTGAGTTACCAAGGCTCTGGCCAAGGCCACCCGCTGTTTTTGCCCACCCGATAGCGTAGTGGGTTTGCGATGTTGCAACTCTTGTAGAGCCACGATTTCTATCAGTTCTTCTATGAGTGATTGTTGCCTTCTTTTGGTGTCCTTAGCAGACTTTTTAGGTAAGGCAAACTCCAGGTTTTGGCGCACGGTCATATTTGGAAATAACGCATAATCCTGAAAAACGTAGCCAATAGGGCGCTGTTGAGGTTTGCGCCAAAGTTTTTGATCAGCCTCATACCAAATGTCTCCGTTTACTACCAAGCGACCTTGCTCAGGCATTAATAGCCCCGCCATCATGCGTAAAATAGAGGTTTTGCCCGCCCCCGAGGCTCCATACAAGGTTACAATTTGCCCCGCTTCAATATTGACATCAATGGCTAACTGCATAGGCCCGTGGGCAGCTTGAAGGGTTTTATGTAGTTTGATTTCTAGCATAATTGATCAGACAATTTCAAAATTTAGAAAGTTTTATTTCTAAAATATCCCCCATTGATGCTGTATACAGTGAGTAAGATTAAGAAGGAAACCACCAGCAAAAAGAGGGAATAGGTATTGGCGGCTCCGTAATTGAGGGCTTCTACTTCATCGTAAATGGCAATAGAAGCTACCTTGGTTTTGTTGGGAATATTGCCGCCAATCATCAATACTACGCCAAATTCGCCAATGGTATGGGCAAAAGCCAACACGATACCTGTGAGCAACGAAGGGCGAATATTGGGTAATAACACTTTGCGGATGGTGGTAAGTCTGGACTTACCCAAGGTATAAGCAGCTTCGGTGAGCGAAGGGGGTAAATTGCTAAAACCTGCCTGAATGGGCTGTACCATAAAGGGTAGGCTGTAGATCATAGAAGCTAGCACCAATCCCTCAAAGGAAAATATGAGTTTGAGGCCAATATAATTTTGTAAAAAAGTACCCAAGGCATATTGAGGACTGAGCGCTAATAACAAATAAAACCCTAAAACGGTAGGAGGGAGCACCAAAGGCA
>DMXI01000222.1 GCA_003483885.1 Microscillaceae bacterium | reverse complement strand
TGATATCCCACGCCCAACCAACGGTCTTGTTTAGTCCCCATTCTCCTAGTCCAAACCACCAAGTTCGGTATAGGGTATACCCCCCCCAACCAAGGGCGACTAATGATAGCAACATAGCCATTAGCCAACGAGGGTTGGTTGGTGGTGCTTCCACCTGTCTACAAATATCTTCAGTAATATCGTGATATGTAGTCGGTCTTTTTTGTCCGTTTTCCTCTTTCTTTAAAACAAGAGGGGCTCTTACCGGTGATGTTACTTGCATATGTATTTGGCAATTATTAGTTTTTTCTATTTAAAAAAGGAATCAGAGCAAAGCCCTGACTCCCTGAGTTTTATCCTTCTTTATTTTCTCCGTTTCTTTTCGCTTCGGTTTCCTTGATGATCTCCTCTACAACTTCGTTGTCATTGTTTCGGATTTTAGTCAAATAAGAAACTTGTGGACGAACGTTGATTACTTCCAACACGTGATAAGCACGAGGCTCACTGATTACCCAAACTTTCTCCTTCTCTTTACCACGAGATTTCTCTCTTTCTTGGGCGTTGAGCATGTGTCTTTCTTCACCAGTCTTAGTCTTAGTACCTCCAGTCTTGGCTAGTACTTTTTCTTCTTGCTCACCTTGCTCAACTTCTTTAATTCCCAACATGTTGAAAATATTACTCTTGTCATCATTCATATCACCAAAAGTGATTGCCTGAGTAGGACAAGCCTGCGCACAAGCTACTTGAATTTCTCCATCTTTTACGCGACGACCTTCTTTTTTCGCCTGAAGTTTACCTGCTTGGATACGCTGTACACACATAGAGCATTTTTCCATTACTCCACGTGAACGTACCGTTACATCAGGATTCAATACCATTTTACCTAAATCAGTTGATTGAGAATAGTTGATATCCGTAAAGCGGTAATCATCAAAGTAGTTGAACCAGTTGAAACGACGTACTTTGTAAGGACAGTTATTTGCACAGTAACGGGTACCAAAACAACGGTTATAAGCCATTTGGTTTAGACCTTCGGTACTATGAGTAGTTGCCAATACCGGACAAACCGTCTCACAAGGAGCGTTATTACAATGCTGACACATCATTGGTTGGAAAACCACTTGAGGATTCTCAGCAGCATCTTCCATCTTGCGATAATCGCTAATACCAGGCGTTTGGTTTTCTTCCAAAATATAAGAAGAGGTGTAATAACGGTCAATGCGAATCCAGTGCATTTCACGACGATTCAATACCTCTTGCTTACCTACCACTGGCACGTTGTTTTCAGCCTGACAAGCAATCGTACAAGCACCACAACCAATACAAGAGTTCAGGTCTACTACCATTCCCCAGGAGTGGTTTGGATATTTGTGCTTAGACTTCCAAAGTGTCATATCATAAGGCTTTCTCTCTTTGCCTTTGAAAGTAACTTTTGGATAAGTACGTCCTGCGTGCGCTTCTTCTTTATATTTTTTCAAGGTTGACCCTTGTACAATATCACGTCCCATAATGGTATGGTGCGTTTGTACTTGGGCAATCTCCATTTTCTTTTCAGTTTTGGCAATCGTAATCTTTGGGTTTTCTAAAACTACGACGTTGTTTCTAACAGTGGCAAATGGGAAAGCATTTTTACCACCCCACTCCTGGTTACCAAAAGCGATGGTTTTAAAACTACCTTTACCAACTTTACCTACAGTCTCTCTACCATACCCTACTGCCAATGAAGCAGTTCCACGGGTTTGTCCTGGCTGAACCAACACAGGAACCTCCACGCTTACTTTACCAGCAGAAACTGTTACAATATCACCTTGTTTTAGGCTTTGCTCTTTGGCATAAGAAAGGGGTACAGCCAAATAGTTATCCCAACAAGCTCTTGAAATAGGATCAGCCATTTCTTGCAACCAAGGGTTGTTTGCTGCATATCCCGATCCCATAGATACTTTCTGATACAAAGAAAGCTCTATGTCGTTAGAATTAGCTTTATAAGCACTCTTCACCGCAGACATTGCCGATCCAGTATTACCATTAAAGGTTACCGAACCTCCTGCCAAAGCAATCGCAGGGGTTTGAGTTGTCGTAGAGTCAGTATTAGGACGAGGAGTTACTGGGGTGTCTGTTTCTTCGGTTTTTGGAGCAGCTTTTCCAGCAAAAGTACCGTTGTGTAAAGTACCAGCCCAGAAATCTTCAAAGTTGCTGAATTTACTTTGCTGACTCATCATGTTTTTCTTCCAGTAATCACGTAAGTAGTCATAGAAAGACTTCTTGTTACCAGCCCAAGTCAAGAATGATTCCTGAGCAGCACGTGTACGGAACAATGGACGAATGGTAGGTTGTTGAACGCTGTACATTCCCTCTACTGGTTCGGCATCACTCCAAGACTCTAAATAATGATTATCTGGGAATACGTAATCACACAAAGCAGTAGTTTCGTCGGGAGTTTGAGCTAAAGAAACTTTTGTTTTTACTTTACTCAAAGCCGCTTTTAACTCGGCACCGCGAGGATGATTGTATACAGGGTTGGTACCGTAGAAAATCACCGCATTTACGCGTCCACCTTTTACATCCTCAATGAAAGCATTCATTGCTACATCATCCCCTTTTTGCAGGTTTGATGCCTTGGCCATATCTATGGTTTTGCCATAGTTACCCAAGCTATTGTTAATGGCGTTTACCAACGTTTGTACGTTAGGATCATTTACCCCACATACAACCAATGATTTGCCTTTACTTGCTTGTAAATCTTTTGCCGCTTTGGCGATTTTTTTAGTAATATCACCTTTCAGCCCTTGCATATCGCTACCACCAGTAACGGCACTGTGCAAAGCCGCCACAACTAAACCAAGTTGAGAAGGTTTGGCAGGTACACGATAGTCAGCATTTGAACCAGTCAAAGAAAGACGAGATTCAAACTGATAGTGACGCGACATTTTAGCGCCTTTGTTGCTCTTGAGCTTTCTGGTAGCAGCATACTGACGAGCATGTGCCACAGGATTTACCCAAGTACCCAAGAAATCAGCATCGATACTTACAATTGTATCGGCTTTGCTAAAATCATAATTGGGAACTGCCATTTTACCAAAAGAATCTTTGTTTGCCTTCAAGATTCCGTATGCAGAGTTAGGATCATACATTACGTGTTTGGCAGAAGGGTATTTTGCCATAAAATCTTTGATGGCCTCTTTAGTAGAAGGACTTATAATTGTATGTGAAACGATACGGATCTCACCATTTAAACCAGCCATGATTTGTTTATCAACATCTTCCATCTTGGCTTTTTTACCCTTGATCTGAGGGTCTTGGTAACGAGTAGTATCGTAAAGGTCTAATACTGATGCCTGAATACGAGCAGTGGTTCCTCCCATACTTACTGGAGACATATCGTTTCCTTCAATCTTAATAGGACGACCTTCGCGAGTTTTTACAACAATGCTCGCGTACTCGTTATCAACAAAATAGGTAGAAGCATAGTAATTAGGAATACCTGGCTCTATGTCTTCTGGTTTATTTAAATAAGGAATTATTTTTTTAACTGGAGCTTCACAAGCCGCCAACGTTGCTGCGGCTACGCTAAATCCCATCAATTTCATGAAGTCCCTGCGACTCGAATTCATGCCCTCTTCTTCTTTCGTGGGATTCTTTTCGTTCATGGGTAAGTACTCAGGAAACTCACGCTCTGCGTTTTTTACAAACTCAGTATCATTGGTGAACTCCTCTATACCTCTCCAATATCTTTTATTGTTTTCCATAATATTATGAATCGCTTCCTAGATAAAATTCAAAGTTTTAATGTGAATGAGAATTATAAAATCATGTGATTTTATGATTAATAATGGCACTTACCACATTCTAGTCCACCAATATCTTCTACTGTAATTGGTTTTTTGCTATCTTTTCTATGAATCTCCAATAATTTATCATAGTAAGCATTTCTAGCTTTGCCATCAGCTGTTTCTTGAGCACCTTTTACTACTGTTTTGCGGTGACAGTCAATACACCAACCCATAGTCAATGGAGCTTGTTGTTGTACCACTTCCATGTCTTTGATTTGACCGTGACAGGTTTCACATTCAATCCCTCCTACTACAGTATGTTGAGAGTGATTGAAGTAAGCAAAATCTTGTAAATTGTGGACACGAACCCACTCAATAGGCTTATTATTTTCAATGGCAGCATATATTTTTTGCATGTTCGGAGAACCTTGCTTTACTGCATTGTGACAGTTCATACAAATGTTGGCCGATGGAATACCCGCGTTTTTACCTTTGCGTACCCCAGTGTGACAATACTCACAACCGATTTCGTATTGGCCAGCGTGTAATTTGTGAGAGAAAGGAATTGGTTGGGTAGGTGCATATCCTTGTTGAACACCCACTGCCAGTAAGCTATCCAAACCAGCCTGAGCCATTACCAACAAGAAAATAGCAATTACAGGCACCAAAAATCCTGGGTGGCGTAGTACTTTACCTACATTGAATCGCTCATATAGAATAGCCTTGTCTTCTTCATCTAGTTTACCGTCACCTTCTTGTTGGGTGAGGTATCTTCTCAATACTGAGATGATTAAGAAAAGAACCGCTATAATTAGGATGAGAACAAAGACTAATACTCCAAGTACAAGGTTAAAGTAATTGGAAGAGTCACTTGAACCAGCTGTTGTAACTTCTCCTTCAGGAGTTTTTGGCCCTTTAGGTGTTTCTTTATACCCTTGCACATAAGCAAAGATGTTCTTGATCTCTGCATCGCTTAGGGCAAAACTCTGCATTTGAGCTTTGTTGTACTTATTGTACAAAGCAACCGCATAAGAATCACCACTGGCAATTACTTTTTGAGAATTTTTTACCCAAGGGATTAACCACTCAATGGTACGGCGTTCTAAAATTCCTTTCAACCCTGGCCCAACAATTACCTCTGCTCCAGGGCTATGGCATTGTTGACAGTTGTTATTGAAAAGCGTTTTACCCGCGCCTGCATCTCCCAGCGCATCTCCTCCAGCTTTAGTTGAATCCTGCGCCCAGATAGTACCTGGTACTAACAAAAGCGCGAAAACCCATACGCTTAAATATTTGAGATAGTTTAGTCGATTTTTTGAAAACATACCTAACTATAGATCTATTGAATTTCGCAATTATTCTCTTTGTTTTTTCTCAAAAATGAGTGTTTTACTCACCCTTAGTAAAAGTTGGTTACTCAGCGAAGAATATAATTATTTGATTGTCAAACAATTTATTCTTCTTATCGGAGTTATTATAACTTGTCACCTTGGAATAATATCTACTCAAATTTGATCACAAATCTAATGTACAAAAGCATTGTATCAAAGATTTGTTTTTGAAATTTCCCAGTGAAACTTACACAACTCATTCTAATATCTCAATCATAAATCACTGACTACAAACTACTTACAGAAAGCGTTCAGTAATAATTGATTAATTTAGAACTATTATAAATAATATTGGGTGGTTGAAATTGTGTATGAGAATACTCTGGGGCCTTGCTACCTGAATTTTGCAAGTTAGCTTGTTAACTAGGACGTTGGTAGAATGGTTTTGGAAAAGTGAAATTAAGCATTAGAAAAGTGAAATGTGTTAGAATTGAGTAAAGTTGGGAGTGAATTTAAATTGAATGTGAGATAATAAAGGGGGATTAAAAAAAGAGGTCGGAAGCGGAT
>DMXI01000127.1 GCA_003483885.1 Microscillaceae bacterium | reverse complement strand
TCATTTTACCCATAGCTGTTTGGTGTATTAGTGGCTAATAGGCATTTTTTTCACCGCGAACCATATTGAACACAGTCATAAATATAATCTTAATATCTAGAAATAGCGACCAATTTTGGACATAAAAAACATCGAAACGGATACGGTTTTTCATAGCAGCCATCTCTCGGGTTTCACCACGATAACCCTTGGCTTGGGCTAATCCAGTAATTCCAGGTTTAACATAATGTCTTACTGTATATTTTTCAACATTTTCCTTGTAAGTATCATCTAATGGAATCGGATGAGGACGAGGGCCTACTACTGTCATATGGCCCATTAATACATTAATGAATTGAGGAAATTCATCAAGGTTAGTCTTTCTAAGAAATTTACCGACATTAGTTACCCTGGAATCATTTTTTGTCGCTTGAACAAACTGTGCATTCTTTTGGTAGGTCATCGTACGAAACTTAATACAAGGAAATTTTTTGCCATTTCGCCCAGAGCGTTTTTGAACAAAAAATATAGGACCGCTAGAATCTCTTTTGATTAAAATAGCAATTAAAGGAATCAACCAAGAGTGAATAAGTAATAGTACAAAAAACGAGAAAGTAATATCAAATATTCGCTTAACTAGTTGATTGAAGGCATTATTTAAGGGTTCATTAATAACTGATAACACGGTTGTATTGCCATATTGCGCAGGTGCAAGTTTTTGGAATTTAGATTCATCAGCATTGATGTTTGATATCAGCTTTAGTCTAATCAGGTTTCTATCCGCCACCTTGGTTAATTGTTGGATATCCTCTTCATTAGAGTTATTGAGTGACACATATACTTCATCCAATTGATTATTTTTTGCAAATTCTTCAATGCCAGCAATGTTTTTATCGAAAAATCCCAAAAACTTATAACCAAACTCCGGGTGACGGTTAATGAAATTTAGTATTGATTTCCCGGCTTTATTCTCACCAATAATAATAAATGTGCGAAAGTTATGTCCTCTTTTGCGGTAAGCTCTTAGAATTTGAATAAAACTTAATCGCCAAGTAAGCACCAATAAACCATAAATGCTATAAGAGTAGAGTAAATGTAATCTTGAAAAATAAGTTGCTTTAATGAAGAGTAGAATTGTAGCAATCGCAGCAAAGTGTAGTAATAGTGCTCTCGCTATTTTTTTTGTAATAGCAAAGTCAGAAGCCATTCTGTTTTTTTCGTGGTTATCCAATAATACTGATACAAAGACCCAGATAATATTGAAAAATACCAACAAGAAAAAATAAGGATTAAAGATGAATAAGTCTACTCTTTGAAAAAGTAGTAGGTAACTTAAAATAAAGGCTAAATTTAATAATAGTAAATCGCCTAAAAGATAGATGGGGTGTAGAAATTTAGAGTATTGATGGGTCATAGTGTACGCTCACTTTATTGTTATTGTACGCAAAGTTATACTTAAAAGATGAAATAATCCTAACTTTTATTAAATTGTATTTTTTTTATAACTAATAGGAGTTTGGAATTTTATTTGGCTTTACGTTTATCAATAAAATTAAAGAAAAGTAATGAGTTGAAAAAGGCATAGAATACAGCACCTTTTTGAGTGCTTAGCGTAGATTCTGTAAAACTCCAAATAATGAAAATTAACAAAAACAAAAAATACAAATAGCTTCTATGTTCATAAATACTTAGATAAAAAGGGATTAATAAGGCCGATAAGAAGATAAAAAGCCCAATGAGTCCATGTCGGAGAGCTTCTTCAATATATTCATTGTGTGCATTGTAGGAGTTCTTCAACTCGTTATAGTTTTGCGAGGCATAACAGGGGGCCATATTATCCTGAACATCGCCAGTACCTACCCCAAAAAATAACGTGTTATTACTATTGAGTAATATCTTGGCTGCACATCCCCATTGTACCATTCTAAGATCAAGGGTGTTATATTCAGGCTTAGTATCAAATACCGAAGTTACTTTATTATTTAAATCATTGTTGTAAGCGAAGTAGCCAGTAAGAGCCAATGAGATGATAGACAATAAAATTGTTGTAATATCATAGTTTTTTCGTACCGAAAAGTTGTAGGTAAGGTAAATGATCACGAAAAGAAAAGATATATACAAGGCTGTTCTTGCCCCAATAAGTATTACAAAGGCATATAAAAAAATGATACTAATTATAGACAAAACCTTTAAACCTAAAGGGATGAATTGCCATTCTCGAAGGAGTATGTAGAGGATAGAGAAGATAGCAAATATATTATACATTCCCATGTAAACAGTACCAATGCCAGGGGAGATACTTTTGAGGAATTCAGTAGATACAGGGAAAATCTTGACTTTACCGAAGAAAAAATCATCGGTAGTTTTGAAGAAATAATAAAAGGTAATAAGCAAACAAGAAAAAGCAAAGCTAATGATAATGCTATAAATTTGGTTGGTCTTTAACTTAGGTAGTAAACCTATCACAATAGGAAATACAAAGAGTGATAATTTGGTTTCTAATTTATAGGATGCATCCTGAAAGTCTCGAGTGTACAATAATCCAATAAGCTGTATAAGGTAAAGCCCTACAAATAGGTAGAAAAACTGGTTACCTAACAAACTTGAAGCTTTTTTCTTTAATTTCTTATGGAAAAATATACTGATGCATAGTAAAATAATGAGTAGGCTATTGAGTTGAGTATGGATAGGAAGGGTAAAAACAATTGAAATAAGTATTAGATAAGATACATTGTGTGGAGTAAAGAAGGTACTTTTCTTTGAAATAGCGTTATTGAGAGTTGATTTTCTGAGAGGAGTTGTAGTTTCCATAGTATTACAATGTATATAGACAGTTTACGTCAAATTGCCTATACGTAATTTGATGCCTAAGTGTGGCAAATTATGATGATTGATAAATCTATTTTTTAGAAATTTTTACCCAAATTGCTCCAAATACCATAAGCATAACTTGGACGAGTAGGGTCTATTAACTGTGGGTAATGTTTCTTGATATAGGGAATGTCTTTTTGGGTTAATGAGGCAAATACCTTATAATCTCTACCATTTGAAAAATATATATAATGTTGATCTGGTTGGTTACTATATCTGGGATCAACTGGTAAAACGTCAATAAATTCAGGAGCCAGACCAGGGATCCATTCTCTTCGAGAAGTTCCAAAAGAACATTTTACTGCTGACCAACCACTAACCGGGTAGTTTTTATTAATCTTTTTATATTTTTCTAAAGCTATTTTGATTTTTTTAAAATCAGCGATACGTTTTTCTATCATTTCCTGATGCGTCATTTGTAAAGGTTGAAACGCTTGATGTTGGCGATAGATAAACAAAAACTTTGGGTACATTTGAACTACAATAATGCCCACAAACATTACCAGGAAGACACTATTCAGAACTAGTTTAGGAGGGAGTAATTGAGAAACGTTCTTTTCAGCAGGTTTATTATTGGGTGCACAGAAGAAATGAAAGGCAAACAAAGATTGAAAGAAACTATAAAATATGATTCCTTTGTTGCTTTCTAGAATGGCTTCTGTTAGTGCACTTAATGCTATAATGAGGATTAAATTAATGTATAGGATGTTTTTATCTTTCCAGGCTTTTTCAAAAAGATAGACTAAGGTTTTTACGAAAACAACCAACCCTATGAGGCCAATAGTTATAATAAAGTATAAATATTGATTGTGAGAGTTCATACGAGATAACGAAAGGTAGCCGTTTTTTTCATAAGTTTTATCAAGCGTATTTTGTCCATCTCCTATACCATTTCCTATTAGTAAGGGGGTTCTTGTATAACTTTCAATAGTACACTTTAAAATACTTACTCTCACCCCAATATCATCATAATAATTATCACCAGAAGCGAAGTTTTCCTGTTTTAGTAGTCGCTCAAACCTAGAGAAAGTAGGAGTAAAAATAATTAGTAAGCTTGTAATTGTTAGAATGCTTGCTAGTATTCCTATTTTGAATAAGGGTTTTGCCGTAGATACTGTGATATTGAATATGCTTAGGAGAGTAAGTGCAATAATGGCCATTTTTGCGGCATTGAGCACGAGTAATGCCACAAAGTAGAGAAATAGTAATATGTTCGCTACAGTCAATTTTTGTGATAATTTGTGATACAAAATTGCCAAACAAAAAAGCAAATAGATACCTAAATACACATGAGACGTATCGAGAATATTTGTGAGGTTGGTTCCATAATATCTTCCTACGATTGAAGAAAGATTATTGAAGAGTAAATTGCGAGAAAATGCATATATCAAACAAAATAAACAAGCGATAAAACAGCTAGCCAGAAATGAATTTAAAATCTTATTAAATACAGATTTTGGAATAGGTGGGCCAGAAAAAATGATGATGGGAAATATGATCAATCCCAAGTATTTTTCCAGGTTAAAGAAGCCATTATCAAGATCTTTGGTATATAACAGACTAGCCATTAAAGCAATAAATAGGCTGCTTAGCAAAAGAAAATATGTATTAGAAATATACTTTTTAATATTGACTATTTGGAACGTAACAATATGCCAAACACCAAGTAAAATAACGCAAAATGAACTATATTTTTGGTCAAAAGGAAGTGTAAAAGATACAATAATGAGGAGTGTATAGTATATCTGGTGTTTAAATTCTTGTTTCATAAAGATAAATACTTTGCCTTGTATTGTTGAGCCATAAGTTCCACATTAAATTCTTCCTTAAGTTTATTGAAAGAGTTTTGACCAAATGTGACTAGTTTTTCAGGAGATTCAATAAAGTAACGAAGATATTGAATTACCTGATCTTTTTCCTGAAATAAAAAACCATTAAATTCAGGCTTTACTAAATCTCTGTTTCCCACACAATTGTACAAAACAAGGGGCTTGGCCATACTCATAGCTTCCAGTACAGCAAAAGGCAAACCCTCCCACAGTGCAGTTGATAAGTATAAATGAGCTTCTTGTAAATGCTGAAATACTTGGTTGCTTGATAGCCATCCAGTAATGGTGATATTAGGAGAGGTCATGAGTGGCTTCAACTCACCATCTCCTATCCAGGTAAATTCTACTCGTTTATCGTTTTTAAATGTATCTGCGATTTCATTGAAAAAAGCAGGGTTTTTTTGATTTGTGAGCCTTCCTATTGTTACAATATTTATGGGAGCATCAGGTTGAGTTTGAAGGCTAAGTGATTTTTCCTCAGGTATGGGAATACCATTATTAATATAAGTGCATTTGATATGGTATTTTTTGTATATATCTGCCTCCGATTTTGAACAACATACCACTTCACCAGACAACACATTAGCAAATCTTTCGAGAGTTACATAAAGAGTTTTGCTTAGACGACCAATATCTTTACGGGCAAAAGCAGCACCATTTGGAGTATAAATAATTTTTTTATTTTTCAAGGTCATTCCTACAAGACGACCTAAAAAACCTGCTTTTGATGAGTGAAGGTGGATAAAATCATAAGGTATATTTTTCAGGATTTTTTTTAAAGAGAGTGCTGCTTTAAAATCTTTAATGGGATGTATCTTTCTTTGGGCATGAGGCCATTCAACAAGCTGTACATTATCTCCAAAACGGCGTTTAAGATTATCCTTTTGTTTTGTTCGGTCTACATATATAATAAAATGGTTAAGATCAGGAATGTGTTTGGTAAGACTAAGTACAAAGGTAATTAGTCCTCCTTCTAATGCCTCTACAATATGTACTACAGTTTTTCTATTCTTCTCCATAAAATTTCTCGATAGATGACGCGTATTTTTTTATACTATACTTGTTTAAGAAGAGTTGATGGCCATTTTGGGCCAATTTTTTACAGAGTGTAGCGTTTTTATAAAGCTTTATAATTTGAGTGGCAAGTTTTGAAGAGTCTTGTTTGGGAAATAGTAAACCTGTTTCGCCTTCTTTTACCAAATCGTTATTTCCAGGTATATCGGATGCAACTACAGCCGCTTCTCCACGAAAGGCTTCTAAGATTACAGTAGGAAGGCCTTCAAACAGTGAAGGGTGAATAAATAGATCAGTAACTTTATAGTAATATTCGGGGTTGAGCACACCACCTTTGAAATTTACTACATCTTGTACATCAAGTTCTACAGCCAAGTTTTTAAGAAACTCCAGGTGTTCACCAGAACCAATGATGACTACATACAGGTTTTCAATTTCTTTTTTTAATTGGGGTAATGCCTCAATTAAGGTCTCAATGGATTTGTTAGGAGTAAGTCTTGATACTGTGAGAAGACAAAAAGCATCGACTGGAATGCCATTTTTTGCTCGAATGTCACTATTACTTTCGGCAATTGACACTTCATTTATACTATTGGGAATAAATATGACTCGTTTAGGGTTTACTTTTAAACGTTTAGTCACATGGTCGTAGATAGCTTCCGAGACACAAGTTATTTTAGCCTTTTTTGAGATTCTATTAAATGAAAAGCGATACAAAAAGTAAATGATATTATCTAGCCAATTACCTTTGTAAGCCACATTGTGCATGGTGCAAAATACCTTAGCTGACAGTTTTCGACTTGCCCAAAGCCCAATCAAATCAGCATGACCTACATGAGTATGCACTATATCTGGTTTTAGCTCCTTGAGAAATTTTTTTACGTTGGCCAAAACTTTAAAGTTCAAGGGGATATAGTGCACCTTTATATCAGGGTGTAGCAAAGGCTTTATTTGTGGCTCTCCTTTAAGGTATATAATATGAATTTCATGGTCACCTGATTGTAAATTAGTATGATTTACTAAAAGTCTTTCTGCGCCTCCAAACACAAGGGCAGTGATGATATGGCAAACTTTCATAAGTTAAAAAAATCTGGCGCGAAGCTAATAAAATAAAATATGAATCTATTTGTAGTATTCGATAATTTCTTTGTCAGAGAGAGAATAATCTGATTTGGAACCAAGAAAATATAGGCCAGAGGCTGCATCTATGGAGCGGGTATTCCATTTAGCTAACAAATCTAAGAGTGGGAGCCAAAAGCCAGTGATACGAGCCCAAGCCTTGATGAGAAAGTTTATTTTACTTGAGAAACCAAATATTGAAAGTAAGAGGTATTCATAAGTCCAAGCCATAGCCGTGCCTGGACCTGCTACATAACCACTTTCGATTTCTTCAAAATTTCTCAATAAGCTACGATGCCCAGAACGGGTAAATCTGGTAAAATCATATGCTTTCCCGTGTACTTGTTGCATAAAAGGGGTTTCAGCATAAAAAAATCCTTTAGGTTTGAGTACCCGATGAATCTCTGCTACACATTTTTGTGGGTTAACCACATGCTCCAATACTGCTTGAGCAATTACACAATCAAAGTAATTATCTTGATAAGGAATGGCATGAGCATCTAAAACCACTTGAGTACGGGGGCCAAAAGATACATCACTTTCTATGAAGGTAATATTTGCTTCCTCAAGCAATGCCTGCATTCCTTCCCCAATAATACTTCCTCCTAAAACCAATACTTTGGGGCGCTTGTCTAGCGCTAATAAACGGGTTCTGAGGTTTTTAAAGTTCGTTTTGGATTTCCAGTTGCGGCCAAGAGGAGGGATTAATTTAGCGATTTTATTAATGAATTTTCCTTGATTAGAGATGTCAAAAAATAGGTTCTTTTGATTGATAAAATCATCAAATGAAAAAATACTACGTTCTTCGTTAATCAATATGGGGATATTGTTGATAATTGGAAACTTACTGTTACAGTTACTGCAAACGGATTGATTATCGGTATGAGTGAAATCTTGCGAATTACAAACGGGGCAAACTAACCCTTCAAATATATGTGAATGAGCCATTGTCATTTTAAGTTGATATATTTTGTGTTTAAGTTATTGATGAGTAGACAATAGTGTTTTTTGTGTTACTTTTTTTTCTGTATTAATGACCTTGAATTGGGAGGTGTTCAACAGTAATAAAAAGAATATAAACACATCATTATAATTGGGTTGTGCGATTAATAAAGTAATAAAAGCAGGAATGTAGATACATAAGGATTCTCGATTAGCCAGTAATCTGATCCCAGCTCCCCAACACAATAAATACAGGCCTATGCCAAATAACCCTATTTGGTAAGATACACCTACCAATCCAATAAATTGTTCGCTTACTTTCCATTTACCTACGGTAACCAATTGTTGTTCTTGGTCAAAGTCATTATAATAACCTTGTCCCAGTATAGGAGAGCTACGTAACTTATCTAATGCGGTTTGATAACTATAGAGTCGGGCTGCACCCGATTCTGTTTCTAATTTACTTATTACCTTACCATAGGCATAGTACCCCCCAATTGCGAAAAATATACTCAAGAAAATCAAACGGAAAGGATTAAACCAAGCCTTGATAATTTGCCTTATTTCAAGGTTAGATAAAATCCGCATAGTGGCATAACCAAGCAATAAATTGATATAGCTAATGGTAGAAAATGTAGCCAAGACACCAGTTATCAATAAAAACCTTATGATTTTGACTCTTTTGAGAGGTGTAAAGTAGGTAAATAAAAATGCAGTAATCAAATACAGCTGGGCCAAACCTGGCTCAGTATAAATGGCTGAAAAACGATAGGTTTCAACGATAAAAAGAAAATTGCCAGCACCCCAAGAAAGGGTAAAGGGAAACATTAGTAAATGAACTGACAGGGGATACCCTTCCTGATAGATGGAAATTCCAAGGATATCTTCTAAGTTGAGAATTACTGGAAGGTTATCAACATTACCTCCTAATAGGAAAAACAATAAAAAAGTAACAAGGTTACTGGCACAAAGTATAGCGTGGATATAAATAAATATTTTCATTATAAAATACTTATTAGCCACTCTTAATACA
Organism: Microscillaceae bacterium; assembly: GCA_003483885.1. GTDB lineage: Bacteria > Bacteroidota > Bacteroidia > Cytophagales > Microscillaceae > Microscilla. The sequence continues at coordinate 29,031 of DMXI01000127.1, read as the reverse complement.
TAAAAAATAGCAATAGGAGTAAAAATTACAATGATAGCAGACTTGATAACGGTTATTTTGCTACTACTTAAAAGTAAACCTTGTAAGAGTACATAGACTCCAAATATGACTATAGTAGCAAGTGCTAAAAAATTATTTCTGTTCACTTTTATCACAGACATAGGTCTAGAATAGACAATGAGTGCCGATACGATCATAAAAAATAGAAAAACAATTGGGTTTGCCAGCAATCCAAATACTGAGGGCCGAAACAGCACCAATAATGTTGTCCAGATAGTTAATAATATTTTTTGTTGCGCACTCATTTGTAAACTTAGACTGTTTTATGACTACTATTTATGCTGAAAAATATGTTTTACCCAACTCTCAAGGCTATAATCTTGCATATTTAAAGGCTCATGAGGATTTTTGATAAAATCTTTAACGAATGAGGGTTTATCTCGATCAATCACGTGGATGACTTCGGGTTTATAAAAGGACTCCTGTGTGATGTAAGTGTTGGTAGTTATGAGCTTTTTGCCAGATCCTAATGCTTCCAGGGTTCTCATAGTCAAACCAGACTGATTGGGTATCTCAATGTCAAAAATACAGTTCGATCGAGCAAATAAGGCTTGAGATTGTTGATGGGTGAGGGGGCTCCACTTTACAAAATTAGCATACTGGAGCTTTCCTTGTACTATCCTTTTGAAATAATATAAAAAGGGTAGATATAGCCAAAAATAATAGCTCAAGCCTTCTTTTTGGGCAAACTTTTGGCAAGCTTTCAATAGTTCAAACCGATCACTATGCCACCCACCTACAAACAATATGTCAATATCCTGCGTGATATCGGTAGCCGCAGCTTGCTCATAATTTTTTATAAAAAATAAAGGTAAATACTGTATTTGTCCTTGATACTTTTCGAAATCTTCTCTGTCGAAAGTAAAAACCTGATCAAATAATTTTAAATAGGCCGTATAATCATTGAATTTTATGGCATCCCATTGGTACATGAGACAAGTAATGTTGGGATGTTGCTGCTTTATTTCAGTAATAAAAAAGGGCTCAAGCAATTCCCCTCTTACTACAAAAAGGAAATCATAGGAATATTGTGATGCTTTCTGTAGGATCGACTTCAGGTGCTTTTCCTTATAAGCTTTGAGTTGTTGAGGATTTTTGGCTAAAGCTTTATCCTTATAACTATTACCCATGTCCTCATAAAAATCAACCTGTGCCCCAAGGCCTTCTAAGGTCTGCTTAATTTCAGTGTGGTAATTATAAAAATTAGGACAAATAAAAAGTATCCGTTTATTTTCTAGTAATTTCATTTATATAACCCTTTGGCCTTCATTTCCTGAATAGACTTGTCAAAGTTGTCAGCTTCCACATTCTGAGTTTTTACCCAATTGACAAATTGAGTAATTCCTTGTTCGAAGTTAAACTGAGGCTTAAAACCAAGGTGTTGTTGAATCTTACTGAGATCAGCGTAATTATGGCGAATATCACCTAAACGAAAACCACCGGAGATTTTGATCTCAACATCAGCCTCATATAAAGATTTCAGGGTTTGTGCTACAGTAGATACACTTGTGCTTACACCAGTACCAACATTAAAAGCTTGATAATTGGCTTCGTCTTTCTCGATTCCTGAAATGGTCGCATCCACTACATCGTCGATAAATACAAAATCTCTACTTTCGGTACCATCTTCAAAAATTTGAATATCATTATGATTGAGGATGCGTGTAGAAAAAATAGATAAAATACCCGTATAAGGGTTTTTGAGTGATTGGCCTGGACCATACACATTCTGATAGCGAAAAGCTACCACAGGTAAACCAAGAGATTTTCCTGTAACCATACACATTTGTTCTTGGTTTTGCTTGGTAATGCCATAAATAGAAGAGGGGTGTATTTTAGATTCTTCATCGGTGGCCAATACTTGAGCGTTTTCACCAGAAAATGGGCATTTTACTTCAAAATCACCATTAAGCATATCAGACTCTTGGCGATGCGTAGGATATACAATTCCATGGGTTGGAGATTGATATTTACCTTCACCATAAATTGCCCGAGAAGACGCAATGATAAGTTTTTTTACCTGATGGGTTGAATTAGTGAGTAGATCAAGTAAGATGGCAGTACCATTAATGTTTACATCAGTGTACTTTTTTACTTGATACATAGATTGCCCTGTACCAGTTTCCGCAGCTAAATGCACTACTATATCTTGTTTATCAAGTGCACGTTTCCAGTCTGCTTCTTTGCATACGTCACCCTCTATAAATTTAACTTTATCCTTAATTGATAGGTAAAGTTGAGAGTTAGTAGCATCCCCATGAATCTGAGGAGAAAGGTTATCTAAAACTGTGACTTGGTAACCTTTTTTTAATAGTGCCAATGCCAGGTTTGAACCAATAAAACCTGCTCCACCAGTAATTAAAACATTTTGCATCTATTGCTTACTATGTTTTCTAAATAATTTTGATGCAATATTACTATGCATTCAATCAGAAATCAATAATCTGGTTCTTAAATTAGACCTATTCAAGCAATTTGCTTAGGATTTAGGAGTAACCTTGATCCATGTATTAGATGAAGTATCAAATTGTTTGATAACTTTGGCGGGAATGCCTACTGCTATGCTATAATCGGGAATATCTTGAGTAACCACAGCATTAGAGCCAATCACACAATTTTTACCAATTTTTACCCCCAAAATTACGGCATTTTCACCAATCCAGGTGCCATCCCCAATCTCTACTGGATTGATCTGTTTGATAGGTTGTTGAATAATAGGTGTATGAATGTCTTGATAACTATGCAGGTTATCTGAAATGTAAACTTTGTCAGCAGTGAGTACATTTTTGCCTATTTTGATGTGCTGGGTGGCATAAATATGATTAAAATGTCCAATATTAGTTCCTTCGCCAATTTCAAGCAAACATTGGGTACCAGTCAAAGGCAACGCTGCTAACCAGGTCCTGTATTGAACCGTGACATTATTGCCTAGTACAATGTTTTTAAATCCATTGATTTTAAGTGGTTTGATAATGTTTACGTTTTTACCTATTTTTTTGAAAAACCATTTAAAAAGGTAATAAAACAGTTTTTTGTAGAAGTAATCTCTTAGCAGAAAGATGTTCATAAACTTGGTTCGTTTGCTTGATTCCACAATTTCTTTTTCAATGTTTGGTAAGCTACAAAAAAGAATATGCCCACAAATACGCCAAAGGCTGATTCTACGATTGCCATATTGAATAAAGTAAACTGCTTAAGGTTGACTAATACAGCGATGGATATGATTGTGATGAGCGTGCCTACCATATAAGCCCAAAGCATAGGACGAAGAATAACCGAAGCATTAAATAAAAGCCCTATGGGGCCACTGAGTGCTATAGCGATTAAACCAGGTAAAATGGCATATACGTACTTGATGCCTATGATATGTTTTGGAAACAACAGTAATACAAAGTATTCTATAAACAATGCAGTAATAATGACGGTACCAATGCTATAGGCCCATAGTAAGAGGTTGTAATTTCTTAGGCCTTTTTTGACAGCAGTAAAATCTTTATTGGTAAAGGCCTGCATAGTAGATGGAAAAAAGAGATTATTCAAAGAGGAGGGAACCATGTTGAATAATGTAGTATAAACAATCGCCAAGTAGAACATGCCTAAGGTATCGGTACCCAACCAAAACTTGATACTCCAGCGTTCAATTTGGATATTTACATAATACAAAATACCTGTCAAAAAAGGAATGAAGCCAAAAGTAAGAATCCACTTGATGAACGATAAATTAAATTCAATTTTGTCAGGGCGAGTATCTTTATAGAGTAATAGAACCAGGCAAATAAAAGCGAGTTGTTGAATAATTAATGTTGAGATGGCACCATAAAAACCCCAATAAACAATGAGGGGGAGGGTAACCAAGGTGAGTAAATTTGTGATAGTATTTAATCTGTTCAGTTCTTTTAGGCGTGCCAGAGCAATCAAAACATTGGTGAGCCAGTTGGCACATAACGCTACTGCTCCAGTAATGATGCCTAATAAAACAATGTAAATGTCTATAGGATATAAGACATTCACCAATAGGCTTCCTACAATTAATACTACCAACATTAATACAATGTAGGTGAAAATGGTATTATTCGTCTGGCGATTATCTTCTTTTTTTCCTAGTGAAAATATTCGGTATCCACCATTGAGTAGCCCTAACTGAAGCATGCTTATAAAAAGCATGATGGTTTGGATAATGGTGATTAATCCTAATTCGTAGAAGTTTAAGTACTTGAGGTACATAAACGATTTGGCAAACCCTACCCCACTAATTGATAAGTTTACCAAAATGTATAAAATCTTTTGCCGATGCTGTTTTAACTTATTTACTAAATTCCTCACGTTTTTCTATCTCTTTCTTAAGTTGTTCCTCTATAGCTTGTACTACATGTTTGATATTTTGAGGATCATACAAGTCAGCATGAGGGAAGGGATTTCCTTCTTTGGAATATTCAGCAACTTTGGCCAAAAATGAAATGTTATCTTCTATAGTGGGCGTTTTCCAGGTTTCTTTACGAATGATATCACGAACTTCTTTGAATGAAGTTACCTTATTGATCTGTGGGTGTTGATCATAAAAGATTTTACCAAACACAATCACTGGTTTTTCAATGATTAAGCCCTCTATACCAGCAGTACTGGTTTGAGTGATTAGTAGTTTAGATTGTTTAATGATTTCTTTGGTAGGCGCTTCAGCTGGTAAAAACAATACATTGGACACTCTTTTTTTAAGGCTGCGATATTTTTTTAATAATAATCTACCTGGCTGATTGGGGTGCTCTTTTACTACCAGTAATTGGTTTTGTCCAATACATTTAGCTAAGTTTTCAATAAATGATTCCTGATTATCATTAAATTCAGATATATAATTTAAGACAGCTTCTGGTTCATAATGTAAAGGATAAAAAATGAGCTCATAGTTGCTATATTTCTCTAGTTTATCATATTTATGAAATATACTATTAAAAGTAGTAACCATTTGATCCTGATAAATCTGAGAGGCATCCCCATGAACCGCAATTCTTTTGGGAGCAGATGACATTTTTAGGCGTAATAACCTTTCACGCATGAAGAGAGCAGCCCCTTTCATAAATATTTTAAGGTTAAAACGTGAGGGTAAATTGGTAGAATAAAATGGTTGCCCATACCCTTGTTTTACTTTTTCGATATGGACCTTGGCTTTTTCGATAGATTCATTAGAGGGAATCAGATCCGCAACCTCTGGTGGCATATCAGAATAAAGTGGATTTTTTTGCCAATAGAATGAATTACTCAATGGCAAACTCATCCAGGAAATTAACTTAACTCCTTTTTTTTGGCATTCGATATACAAAACCTCAGACATTTCAATAGCAATGGCTTCATTCAAAGCCATTACTGGTTGGTACTTGTCTAGTACATTTGCCCAGAAAGCAATTTCTTTTCCCAACACTTCTTGCCGCTGATTAATTGCAAGGCTGCCTAAATAACGATCTGCTGCATAAGAAGTCAGAAAATAGTCATTAGGAACCGAATCAGCAACCAACTCATCATATTCTTCCTCAAAGCAAGCCTGTACTTTATTCCCGGTATTTTCAATGGTTTTTTTTTCGGCAAGGGTTAGCGTCACAAGTATTGACTCATAATACTCTGAATTTAAATGGGCAAAAAAACTTGCCTGATAATCCCTTGCAAAGAATAAAACTTTTGGTTTGTTCATCTAATACAGATTGTTTGAAGTGTCTTGAGGTTTTGATACCTTAAATATTCTAAGAGTTTGAGGGTTGTATTACAATAAACTCTCAAAACTAAGGGGAGTGCCCTTTTCCAAATCCTTGTTTACTGTTTTGCCGAGTAACATTTCATAATATTTAGGCTGTAAACCATCACCTGGGCGAATTACTTTGATGTTTGATTCATTGAGTTCCTCCCCAGCTTTAATATCTTCTACGATGTATATAGAGCGTTTAAACTTTAAACTTTTTTCCTCTGTTTTTTGAACACCGTACTGAATGTTACCCAAAGCTAGGAACGCTCTTTCGCTTTCCGTTACCAACGATTTCAATTCGTGTGGTTCAATAGAAAAAGTAGAGTCAACCCCTCCATCAGCCCTTCTAAGGGTAAAGTGTTTTTCAATCACACGAGCCCCAAGAGCTACTGAAGCTATAGCAGCACCTACTCCCATTGTATGGTCAGATAGCCCGGTAATGCAATCAAACATTTGACTTAAATGAGGGATAGTCACCAGATTGGTATTTTCAGGAGTAGCAGGATAAGTACTGGTACACTTGAGTAAGGCAAAATTTTCACATCCATTGTTTCTCAAAGTGTTTACTGCATCCTCAATCATGCTTAGGGTAGCCACCCCAGTAGAAACAATGATTGGTTTGCCAGTAGCGGCCACTTTTTTGATTAATGGCAAATCATTATTTTCAAAAGAAGCAATTTTATAAGCAGGTACATCGAGTTCTTCCAGAAAATCTACCGCTGAGGCATCAAAAGGAGTACTAAATGCTAGCATACCCTTTTCTTTGGCTCTGTCAAATATTGGCTTGTGCCATTCCCAAGGTGTATAAGCTTTCTGGTACAACGTATGCAGCTCTTCTCCATTCCACAAAGAGTTTTGGTCTTTGATGGTATACGCCCCTTTGATCGTCATAGTATCGGCAGTATATGTCTGAAGCTTCAAAGCATGGGCGCCTGCTTCGGCAGCAGCATCTACAATTTCAAGGGCTCTTTCAAGAGATTGATTGTGATTACCCGACATTTCGGCAATGATAAAGGGTTTGTGATTTGGCCCAATTGTAATATCTGCAATCTGGATATTTTTCATAATAAACTTATTTTCTAACTGGAATTCCTTGGGTTTTCAAGTGATCTTTAATTTCCATAGGAGTTACCTGCGTAAACTGAAAAATCGCCGCTGCTGCCAACGCATTTGCTCCCTCATTGAATGCTTCCGAAAAATCTTCAAGTCTACCTGCTCCCCCTGATATAATCAAAGGAATATTAACTATTTCGCTTACTTGTTTGGTAATCTCAAGATTATAACCGTTCATTACCCCATCTCTTTCAATATCATTGAGAATGATTTCTCCTGCACCTTTCTCTTCTGCCATTTTAGCAAATGCTAACATTTCCTGCCCGGTAGAAACAGTGCCCGCGTGAGAATAACAGTAATATTTACCATCTTCATGCTTTTTTACATCAATACTCACGACGACACATTGACTTCCAAACTTCTTTGACAATTCTGTAATGAAGTCTGGGTTTTCGTAGCAAACAGAATTAATGACGACCTTATCTGCTCCAGAGCGTAAAAGTTCTTTGGCATCCTCTACGTCTCTGATACCACCACCAACACTCAATGGTACAAAACAAAAACCGGCCACCTCTTTGATGGTTTTAAAGTCTATTTTTCGTTGTTGTTGAGTAGCACTAATGTCAAGAATTACCAATTCATCAACTTGCCGGGTATTAAAAACTTTTACCGAAGGCAGAATACTACCAATTACTCGCCAACTATCAAACTTTTGACCTTTTACAAGCCCATAATCTTTCCAGAGCAGTGTCGGTATGATTCGAGTTTTTAACATTAATTAATGTTTAAAAAGTTTTTTAGTAATTGAAAACCGTTTTTCCCACTTTTTTCGGGATGAAATTGCACCCCAAAAATATGCTCTTTGGCAACCATTGAAGTAAATCCATGACTGTAAGGAGTTGAGGCAATTACGTTGTCTTGGTTTTTGGCCGAAAAGTGGTAACTGTGTACAAAGTAAAAATCACTGTTTTCGCCAATATTATTGAGTAGAGGATTACTTTGTTGCGTTTTTTTGATTTCATTCCATCCTACGTGAGGAATACGCTCACTTTTCCCGTTTTTTTCCAATCGCAACACCTCTCCATCAATCAAACCTAAGCCCTCGTGTGAACCATACTCCGTACCTCGAGTAGCCATGAGTTGCATGCCCAAACAAATACCTAAAAAAGGTACTTTATCATTTAAAACATTTTCTCTGATTAAATCATAAAGGCCTAGTTCGTGAATATTTTGCATGGCATCGCCAAAAGCTCCTACGCCAGGCAAAATCATGTGAGTGCAAGTCAGAAAGTCTTCTTTTTTATTAGAAATAACTACTTTCTGTACCTTGCACTCTTCCAGTGCTCGCTTTACGGAATAGAGGTTGCCCATTCCATAATCAACAATTAATACTTCTGCACTTATCATAATTCTGGATAAACTGATTTGATAAGATTTCCGTGCCGATCTTTAATTAATTCGCCAGCACGATTGGTCTTAAAAATTTTCTTATTGGTAAACTGATCACAGATTTGAGTAAACTCATCTACTGTAATATCTAATGGATCTAAAATGTCTTTGATTGGTAAGCCTAAATATTCCCAAGGAAACTTTCCGTCGTGCGTATTTACCATTTGTATGGCATCATAACGGCTAATCCGCCCACGTCTTAAATGCAAACAAGCAATATCAGTCGCTCTACCAAATCCAAACTTCAAGAACTTAAAGTAATCATGAATACCTGTGTGGTGATTATCCAAGTTTTCATAGTTTACTACCGAACCTTCTACCGTCTTATTAAAAGTTGTAAAACCGTTTGCCTGGGCAATGAGTGCATTACTGTATCCATCCCAAGGGATATAGTATCCTAAAAACAAGCCAGTAACACCTACTTTTTGCAATTCTTCGTCAGTAGGATAAGTATAAGGGATAATATGTCTTTTTTCAATGCCTTCCATGCCTATCAAGTCTGACACTCTTAAGCCTAGCAAACCACCAAACTCCTCAAGCCAGCGTCGGGTAAGCACATTATTTTCAGCATCAGCCGCTGGTCCTCCATATTCGTTTTGAGAGTTTTCTCCCCAAATAATCAATGGAATGTTATAGTTGATAGCTACACGAATTGGGATGGTAAAAATTCCTACGTGTTCAGGCCAGGAAATATCTCCTACTTGAGTCAAACCGATTTTATTGAGCTTTCGTCTAACCGCAATGTTAGGCGAGAATTCAATATAATCCACCCCCATGTTTTTAATATTCTCAATATTTTTTCGTCCAATATCTGATAAATGACAGGTAGTGGCCGTAACACAAAGAGGGTTCATGCCCAATTCAAGCATGCGTATTACCTGATAAGTACTATCTTTTCCTCCACTTACAGGTACAATACAGTCCCAGTTTGAACCGTTTTTGGAACGATAGTTTTCTAATATTTTCTCTAATTCTATTTTTCTCTGATCCCAATCAATGACATTACGTTGCTCATAACTTCTACAGGCAGCACAAACTCCTTCTTCATCAAAGTGTAAGTCAGGCTTGGTATCTGGCATCACACAATTTGTACAGTATTTCATTTTATATCTAGTTTAATAATTTATTGGGAAAGGGCTAACGTATACACATAAGTATCTTCTTCAGAAGATTGAGTGAACCCAAGGCTTGAGAAAATCTTATTGGATGAAATATTTTCAGGCTTTACCTTAGCAACTAATACTATTTTACCTCGTAGGTCTTGTATTTTTTGAGTTGCGTCTCTTATAAGTATTTTACCTAGACCCAATCCACGAAATTTCTTGTCAATGGAATAATTTATAAGTCCTTTCTCCTGGTCATTTATTTGTATCCGTACTTGTCCAATAGGTATTTGACCATATTCAAATACGAAAAAATAACAATTTTTGTCTTCGCACTTTTTCTTGAACCATTGCTGGTGGCTTTCCCAAGTAATAGGGGCCGAGTTAAAAGAATTGGCTCTTACAGCTTCATCATTGGTCCATTCAAAGTAGAGCTGCATATCCTCCAAAGTTGCTTGACGGATTTTGATAATGAAGCTCAAAAAGGCATTTAGAAAGTTTTTTTTGATGCGACCATTGAAATATCTCCTTTGGTTTTTTAGATAATCCTGAGAGCGGTATTCTTGTGATACGTAGTGTGAAATATCTTCCTCTATGTTCTCAAAATTATCTGCACCAAAGGCCAATTTATTTTTAGTCAGATATTGATAGATATTTTTTTGGTTACCTACATAATACCCTGTTATTAACAACAAACCTACAGCACATATTTCATAAGAAATGTTACTTGAAGGTACTATGGCAAGGTCACATTGCTCCATCAAGCGAACCATTTGCTCTGCATTTAAATTTTGATGGAGGGAAATGGTATCGTTTTGAGCGACAAAATTAGTAAAGTCTTCGTAAAATGGGTATGCTGTACCTAATACAACATGAATTTTCTTGAAATTAGGTAACTTTAAACAAGCTTCTGTTACCTTTTTGCTAAGATTGAACTGATCTGATCCTCCAAAGCACACAAATACCGTTTTAATAGATTGGATACTTCTTGTTTTTTGAGCGGCTTCTATAAAAGGAGGGCGTAAAAGTGCATAATGAGTGCCTAGGAGCAGTTGAGTATAGGGTTCAACGGAATAATCATCAGGTGACGTATTACCCGCATGATTGATCACCGCGTCTGCTACAAAATGGAATTCATGCAAGTCATCAATACAAACTAAAGCAGATTTACCTTGTTTGAGTATTCTCTGATAGTCAGTTTTTATTCCATAATGGTCTATTACAATGATATCCCCCTCATTGAGAAACTCCTTTACGGTAATTTGAGCTTCTTCTAATAAGTCAGCAGATGCTGGTAAGGCAATAACCGAAAAATCGGATTCTATTAGTTGTTTTAAGTCGTTGGAAGGGGCTTGAACCAAAAAAATACAATGAAAATAATCCCTAAGCATATAGGCAAGTGCCAAACATCTGGTGATGTGCCCATACCCAATCTTTGTGTTTGCATCTGCTCTAAAATAAACCTTGGGTTTTACGATTGTGATTTTTGCTTCAGCCATTGAAATTTTATTTCAGCGAGTTCCCAATCTTGTGGGGTATCAATATCTTGAACTTCTGTTTCTGGCACGATCAAAACCGACGAGTTATCTGTCCATAACTTCTTTTTTTCCAGAAAAGGAGCCACTTTAAAAAAATAAAATTGACCAGCATCGTGATAGGCTGGTTCCAAATCTTGTGATCGTTTCGTAAGATTTTCGGGTTGAAACATGGCCATCAATCCATTTTGATTGATTTTTAAAGCCCTTTGTATAGGGTACGAGAAGTGTACCACAGGAAATATGGAGTCAAAGTTTTTATTGACTATGCGCTCGTAAGCCTTTGTCAACTTATCGGGTGTTACAAAAGGCGCAGTAGGGTATAAGCAACAAGCCAAATCAAATTGTGTGTTTTGTGCTTGGTATTTTTCCAAAACTTCTATCAGTACATCTGTAGTACTTGCGAAGTCATCAGAGTTTTGGTCACTACGCACAAAGGGGACTTTTGCCCCATATTTTGTAGCAATTTCTGCAATCTCTTCATCATCAGTAGATACCATTACCTCTGAAAACAAGTTTGATTTGATTGCAGCATTGATAGAATAGGCAATAATAGGCATTCCAAGGAAATCTTTGATATTTTTCCTTGGAATACGTTTACTGCCTCCCCTTGCGGTGATAATCGCTAAGGTTTTCATTTTTTCTCTAACAGATAAGTAGCATCTTCATTGCCTTTTTCATTTTCTGAAACGTAAGGCGTAATTTCTTTTTTAACCAAAGTTAAATCAGAGAATTTATCCATAAATATCTTGGCATAATCGCCCTTCCATAGGTAGTCTTCATTACCACGGTAAGGAATTGCTTGGATATCCTCGGCGTGATATTCAAAGCCCATGACATATTTTTTGCTACAACGGTGCATTTCGCTGATAAAATTTGGAAGGTCATCAGGAGAAATATGGATCAAAACCCCATTAGTCATCACCAAGTCAAAGAAGCCATCTTTGAAGGGTAGATCGAATCCAGAACCTTGAACAATGTTGATATTTTGGGTAATTGACTTTGCTTGCTCTACTGCATACCATTGTAGTTCCAGACCATAAAGGTTTTTAAAGCCCATTTGCTGTAGAGACAAAAGCTGTAGACCAGTATTACAACCTACTTCTAATATTTTGATGTCTTTATCAAGATCTGCTAAAAATGGTTGGTTAATTGCTTCACGGGTTTTGCCGTATTTTTCAATATAATGTTTATTCCACTCTTCAAGGTTTTGAGGAGTGTTTCTATTGGTGTAATTTTTTCCGAATTCACCACTCCAGAATTCTTCTTGTTTTGTTTGCATTTTGATAATTTTATCAATTTGTAACTTTTTGCAATAATTAAGCTTTACTTGGCAAACGCCAAAACTTGCTCTATGACAAATTGCTGTTGCTCGTCGGTGAGTGTTGGGTACATAGGTAGACTCAAACAGTGTTCATAATATGACTCAGCCTGTGGTAAGTCTCCTTTTTTCCAGCCTAACTCACGATAATAAGGCTGCAAATGTACAGGAATATAATGAACCTGGACAAAGATTTTTTGAGCTCTCAGATGGTCATACAATGCCTTTCTATTTTCAACTTGTATTACATACAAATGATAAGCATGGGCAATGCTACTGGGGTTAGAGAGCGTTTTTACAACGGTTCCGGCAAATGCTTCATCGTATTTTTTGGCAATGGCTCTTCTACGGGCAATCCCTTCGTCTGCTCTTTTGAGCTGAGAAGTCCCTAAACTTGCCTGCACATCTGTAATACGATAATTGTAACCTAACATTTGCATTTCGTAATACCACCCTCCATGATTTTCTTCCAACAAATCAGACGATTTAGTGATACCATGGGTTCTCAGTATCAAGAGTTGCTCGTATAATTGCTTATTATTAGTGGTAATCATGCCTCCTTCACCACAAGCAATATGTTTAACCGGGTGAAATGAGAAAATGGCTAAGTCAGCAAACTTACCATTACCGCAATGTTGTTTTGTTCCTTTGCTATCTATAAAATGCCCCCCCGGAGCATGACAAGCATCTTCAATGATCCAAAGGTCATACTCATCTGCCAATTCCCTAAAAGCCTCCAGGTTTACTGGATAACCAGCAAAGTCTACAGGAATAATTCCTTGATAAGTCCCCTTTGGCGAGCTTTCAAGTAAGTCTTTTACTTTTTGAATATCCAAACAATAAGTTTCAGGATCGATATCTGCAAAAACTACTTCACCTCCACAATACTGAATACAATTGGCACTCGCGGCAAAAGTATTGGGGGTAGTAATTACTTTTTGACCTGGTTTTACTTCCAAAGCAAGTGCACATAAATGAAGCGCAGCAGTTCCATTGGCCACCGCCACCGCATATTGAGCGTTTACGTATTTGGCAAATGCTTCTTCAAATTCTTTAATTCTCGGCCCCTGAGTCAGAAAATCGGACTGAAGAGCACCTACAACTGCCTGTATATCTTCATCAGTGATGTGTTGACGACCATAAGGAATGGGGTTCATAAAATCAAGATTTGATAAGGGTAGGAGTGAAATTTGAATCTACATGCTCTACGATGAGTTTTTGAAGTTCCTCAACCTTTAAGAAATGGTGATTGGTGCCACTGTTATATTTGAAACCAAATTCACAGGCTTTTCCAATATTTTTACCACTTTCGTTTTTGAACTTTTCAATATCCCACAAATCATCTACCATAGATGGTAAAATCACATAGTAGTCATCAAATTCAATAGTATTCAAGGCATCCGTTTCGGTGATCATTTCTTCGTGTACTTTTTCACCAGGGCGAATTCCAACAACTTTGGTTTCACATTCAGGAGCAATAGCCGTAGCAATATCGGTAATACGATAAGATGGTATCTTTGGGACAAAGAGCTCTCCTCCCCACATGCGATCCAAACAATTCAACACAAAATTAACCCCTTCTTGAAGAGTAATGTTAAAACGTGTCATGCGCTCATCAGTAATTGGAAGGACACCTTCTTCTCGTTTTTTCATGAAAAACGGAATTACAGAGCCACGACTTCCCATAACATTACCATACCTAACCACAGATAATTTTAAGTCACGATTACCTTTCATATGGTTTGCTGCAATAAATAGTTTATCAGAGCAAAGTTTAGTAGCACCGTATAAATTGATAGGAGCAGCAGCTTTATCAGTAGATAATGCAATTACTTTTTTAACTCCACAGTCAAACGCAGCATTAATTACATTTTGACCACCTAACACATTTGTTTTGATAGCCTCAATAGGATTATACTCAGCGGCAGGCACTTGCTTAAGCGCAGCAGCATGAATAATAATGTCAATCCCTTCACAAGCTCTTTTAAAACGTTCTTCGTCTCTAATATCTCCAATGAAGTAACGTATACCAGGATATTTCGATTCAGGGAAGGTTTGTGACATCTCAAATTGTTTGAGTTCATCTCGAGAGTAAATCACTAACCTTTTGATGCCTGGGTATTTTTCAAGAACTGTTTTTACAAACTTTTTACCGAATGAACCAGTTCCTCCTGTAATTAAAATAGATTGATTTGAAAGGTCTATCATCTATATTAAGTAAATTCTACAAGTTAAATATTCTAAGCACATTGAAACAATCCACCAAGTGATGATGAATAGAACTATCTAAACTTGCTGTTCAACAAAAGATATCTCGGCAAAGTTATGAAAGCCTTACGAATAAACAACCATTCTCTATCTAAAAATCAATCCTGGATCAATAATCAATTAGCTCAAAATATTTTATAAAATGGACCAGTTGGGGTATGCAAACACCCCTCAAGTAGTAAGGGGTGTTTGTATATATTTCTTAGTATTTCAAAAGACGAAAGAATGTTGGGTTTGTCAGAAATGGAGATATGATTATTTTCTGTTTTTTTAAGTGGGCTTTCAGCTGCTGGTTATAAATAATACTAGTGAAATCTTAGCGTAAACCAATGCTTTTAATAGATGCATCACTAATATATGATAGGAGAGACTACCATTTTTTTAGTACGCTTATTTACCTCAATCTTTATTTTTACGTGCGTCATTAAGGAGCATCCTAAGAACTTTGGGTTTTTGGTTTTTACAACCTTGCCGTTACTTTATTTTTGTCAAAAAATGCCTTGACATCATAAACCACTGCGCGTTCTTTTTGGTAGGATTCTAATGGAAATTCTTGAAAATCGTTGTGGGATACAGCCAATATAATACCTTCGTACTGACCAATAGGAGCATCAATTAACTCAATACCGTATTCCTCTTTTACTTCTTCCTTATCAGCGTGAGGATCATACACTTCTACTTTAATACCAAATTCCTCAAGTTCTTTTACTACATCTATTACCCTGGTATTACGGGTATCAGGGCAATTTTCCTTAAAGGTAAAACCCAGAATCAATATGCGTGATTCACGAATGGTGAAATTATTTTGTATCAATAATTTGATGACTTTATTGGCCACATATTGCCCCATATTGTCATTAATACGTCGTCCAGATAAAATTACCTGAGGGTTATACCCTATGCTTTCGGCTTTATGAGTTAAGTAATAAGGGTCAACCCCAATACAATGACCACCAACCAATCCTGGTTTAAACGGTAAAAAATTCCACTTGGTCCCGGCAGCTTCTAAAACATCGTGTGTATCTATATCTAATTTATCGAAAATAAGTGCCAATTCATTGACAAAAGCAATATTTAAGTCTCGTTGTGCATTTTCAATTACCTTTGCGGCTTCAGCTACTTTGATAGAAGATGCCAAAAAGGTTCCGGCAGTAATGATTGAGCCATAAAGTTCATTCAATTCTTGAGCTACTTCTTCAGTACTACCACTCACCACTTTTTTTATTTTCGTAACAGTATGGACTTTATCACCTGGATTGATTCTTTCCGGTGAATATCCGCAATAAAAGTCTTGATTGTATTTGAGTCCACTCTGTGCTTCTAGAATTGGTACACATACCTCCTCTGTACATCCAGGAAAAACAGTAGATTCATATACTACAATATCTCCCTTTTTTAGAATTTTACCAATTGCCTCTGAAGATTTGCGCAAAGGGGTAAGGTCAGGTTGTTTGGCCTGATCTATAGGAGTAGGAACCGTAATTATATATATTTGTGCGTCTTGAATACTACTGATAGTATTGGTAAACTCAAGTTGACTGGACGCTTTTAATGTAGCTTTGTCGACTTCTAAGGTTCTGTCAAAGCCATTACGCAGTTCATCGATTCGTGCTGAGTTAATATCAAAGCCAATAACTTCATGTTTATTTCCAAACGCTACAGCAAGAGGTAAACCTACATACCCTAACCCAATAACTGCCAATTTTTTTCCCATTTTGAAAAATAACTTAGTAGATCCTAAAATCTAGATAAATAGCATAGCACATACATTAAAACTAATTTGATAGGTAACTATTGCAGTGGTAAAAAATGACCACTGCTTATTGTATTAGCAGGTTTGTCAATGATGACTAATAGTTGATAATATGTACTTAAGTCATCGCAATGTTTGTACTTAAAAAAGCTTTGCTGATGCCTCTAAAGAGGGTAACAATTTGTCTTTTCCTGATATGACTAGATCATCACTTTTGATTTTCCAGTTAATATTCAGATTAGCGTCATTGTATATAATCCCAGACTCTGATTGAGGAGCATAAAACTCATCACATTTGTATAAAACTTCTGCTACTTCACTGAGTACCACAAAACCATGGGCGAATCCTTTGGGCACATACAATTGTTTTTTGTTCTCAGCAGAAAGCTCAAAACTTAAGTGTTGGCCAAAAGTGGGCTTGTTACTTCTCAAATCCACTACTACATCTAAAATCTTACCTTTCAAGACTTTGATAAGCTTGGATTGAGTATAGGGTGGTTTTTGAAAATGCAAACCTCTTAACACACCATAATTTGAAGAGGAATGATTATCCTGTACAAAGTAGGCTTGGACACCAGTTGCTTTGGTAAACTCGTTTTGATTGAAACTTTCGTAAAAATAGCCTCGGTCGTCTGAAAATATACGAGGCTCAAATAACCATAAGTCCTTGATAGGAGTTTCTAAAAAAGGCATGGGCGTTGTATTTTAAAAGTCTTTGTTTACTAAATTGATTAGATAATCTCCATAACCACTCTTTACCAAAGGTTGAGCGATTTTTAATAACTCCTCATCATTGATATATCCCATTTCGTAGGCGGTTTCCTCTATAGAGCCAATTTTGAGTCCTTGACGTTCTTCTATTACTTGTACAAACTGCCCTGCTTGCATAAGAGAAGTAAAAGTACCTGTGTCTAACCAAGCAGTACCACGGTCTAAAATCCCTACTGAAAGTTGATCTTGTTGTAAGTAATGTCGGTTTACATCCGTGATTTCTAATTCTCCCCGAGCAGAAGGCTTTAATGATTTAGCGATTTCTACTACTTGATTATCATAGAAATATAGGCCTGGTACGGCAAAGTTTGATTTGGGTTTGGCTGGCTTTTCTTCTATTGATATTGCTTTATTATCTTGATCAAACTCTACTACTCCATATCTTTCAGGATCAGATACATGATATGCAAATACCACCCCGCCAGTAGGGTTATTTTGTGCTTGTAGAAGTTTTTTGAGACCAGTACCATAGAAAATATTGTCACCTAAAATCAATGCTACCTTTTCTTGCCCAATAAACTCTTTTCCAATGATAAATGCTTGGGCTAACCCCTCTGGATTTTCTTGAATGGCATAAGAAAAGGAACATCCCAATTGAGAACCATCCCCCAGCAATTTTTGAAAAGTCGGATTATCCTGGGGAGTTGTAATAATAAGAATTTCCTGAATACCAGCACTCATAAGGGTAGAGAGCGGATAATAAATCATAGGTTTGTCATATACTGGAAGTAGTTGTTTGCTGACTGATAATGTGAGGGGGTGTAAACGGGTTCCAGAACCTCCTGCCAAGATAATTCCTTTCATAGTTTAAAAGAGGGGTTTTATTTTTTGCAAACATAAAAACATTTTCAAAAAATGCCGCTTGTTATGCTGCCGCATTTTTTGAAAATATTTAAAATAAATTTTCGTTTTTGGAGGGTAAAAACACAATACTATCTGAGGCATTTCTCTATTAGTGCCAAGGTTTACAATGACTGTTTGTAGCAGCACCACAGGCAATAAAAATGACTGCATCCCGACAAGCCAGGATAACGAAAGTGGGTTTACCCTAATTTAGACGATTGTTTCGCAGGTTTTTTTAGCGTTGTTCATATTGAGTTTCATAATATTTTTGATACTCGCCACTAGTCACGTTTTCCAACCATTCGGTATTATTTAAATACCAATCTATAGTCAATTCCAACCCTTGTTCAAAATTTAGTGATGGTTCCCAGCCTAATTCATTCTTGATTTTTGAGGCATCTATTGCGTAACGTAAATCATGACCAGCCCGATCTTTTACAAAGGTGATTAACTGAGCGGCTGTTCCATCTGGTTGAGCTAGTTTCCGATCCATAATACTACACATCAACTCAATCAGACGAATATTTTGCCATTCATTCAGTCCTCCAATATTATAGGTTTCCCCTTTTTTTCCTTTGTGAAATATCTGGTCAATTGCTTTGGCGTGGTCTTCTACATACAACCAATCACGTACATTTTCCCCCTTGCCATATACTGGTAAAGGCTTGTTGTTTTTAATATTGTGAATAAACAACGGCAATAATTTCTCAGGGAATTGGTAAGGGCCGTAGTTATTTGAGCAGTTTGAAATCACAACTGGTAAATCAAAAGTATCGTGATAGGCTCTGACAAAATGATCAGAACTAGCCTTTGACGCTGAATAAGGGGAGTGAGGGTCATAAGCTGTGGTTTCAGAAAACAATCCTTCTGCGCCTAATGAGCCATAAACTTCATCAGTGGAAACATGATAAAACAACTTATTATCATAATTTTCTTTCCAGGAATGACGTGCTATGTTGAGTAAGTTTACAGTGCCTAGTACGTTGGTTTGAACAAACTCTAACGGGTTTAGAATAGAGCGATCTACATGTGATTCTGCGGCCAGGTGAATGACCCCATCAAACTGATAGGTTTTAAAAATCTCCTGAATATAGTCCTGATCAACAATGTCACCCTTCAAAAAAGTGTAATTGGGCTTATCCTCTATGTCTTTTAAGTTGGCCAGGTTTCCTGCATAAGTGAGTTTATCCAGGTTAAAGATTTGATAGTCAGGATATTTATTTACAAACAAGCGAATAACATGAGAGCCGATAAATCCAGCTCCACCAGTAATAAGAATCTTCATGAGAAAAGTTGTGTCAAATTAATTCAAAAATTTTTGTTTATAAGTACGCTCAATTCCTTCTCTTAACTCTATAGTATGCTTCCAGCCCAATTTATGTAACCTATCTACATCCATTAATTTTCGGGGAGTACCATCAGGTTTAGAAACATCAAATTGTAGCTCACCTTCGTAGCCTACTACGTCTTTTATAATTAAGGCCAACTCTTTAATACTAACATCGGTACCTGTTCCAATATTGATGAAACCCTTTTCATTGTAATGTTGCATCAAAAAATAACAAGCATCTGCCAAATCATCCACGTGCAAAAACTCTCTTAATGGAGAGCCTGTTCCCCACACTTCTACCGAGGGAGCATTGTTTTCTTTGGCTTCGTGAAATTTGCGTAAAAGTGCTGGTAATACGTGTGAGTTTTTGAGGTCATAATTATCGTTAGGCCCATACAAATTGGTAGGCATGACCGAGATAAAATTACAATCGTATTGAAAGCGATACTCCTCACACATCTTGATACCAGAGATTTTGGCAACAGCATAAGGTTCGTTGGTAGGTTCCAGGCTGCCAGTGAGCAAATAATCCTCTTTGAGCGGTTGAGGAGCCATTTTAGGATAAATACAAGAAGAACCCAGGAACATTAGCTTTTTTACTCCATGTACATAAGATTGATGAATTACATTGGATTGAATCATCAAGTTATCGTATAGAAACTCAGCGCGGTAGGTGTTATTGGCACCAATGCCTCCTACCTTGGCTGCCGCCAAAAAAACGTACTCAGGCTTTTCTTTGGCAAAAAAATCGGCAACAGCGGTTTGATTACGCAAGTCCAAGTCTTTGGAGTTACTGTAGACAAAATTATTGAAGCCTTCCTTTTGCAGCTTGCGAAGAATAGCAGAACCTACCATACCTCGGTGTCCAGCAATATATATTTTGCTATCTTTATTCATGATAATTCATTATGTCGTGCCCACCTTGCTTTAAATATTGATCTCTTTTAAATAATTCAAGATCTGCTTGTACCATATCTTTTATCAATGCTGGTAAATCATATTGAGGTATCCAGTTTAACTGTTTTTGAGCTTTTTCTGGGTTACCAATCAACAACTCCACTTCAGTAGGTCTAAAATAACGAGGGTCTACTGCCACTACTACCATATCATTAGGAAGTTGGTACTTTGAATTTGTACAGCTTTTAACTACCGCTATTTCTTCTACCCCTTTGCCTTGAAACGCTAACTCAATGCCTACTTCTTGGAAAGCCATCTTTACAAAGTCTCTCACAGTAGTAGTAATACCGGTAGCTATTACATAATCCTCAGGTGTATCTTGCTGCAACATAAGCCACATTGCTTGTACATAATCCTTGGCGTGGCCCCAATCACGTTTTGCATCCATATTGCCTAAATACATCTTTTCCTGAAGCCCTAAAGCAATACGAGATACTGCTCGGGTGATTTTTCGAGTTACAAATGTTTCTCCTCGTAAAGGAGACTCATGGTTAAATAAAATACCATTGACAGCATACATTTGATAAGCTTCCCGATAATTGACAGTGATCCAATAGCCGTACAGTTTGGCTACGGCGTAAGGTGAGCGAGGGTAAAATGGGGTTTTTTCGCTTTGGGGTACTTCTTGAACCAAGCCGTATAATTCTGAGGTAGACGCTTGGTAAATCCTGGTTTTTTGAGTTAGCCCTAACAATCTCACTGCTTCGAGTATTCTGAGGGTTCCCAAGCCATCCACATTACCTGTATATTCAGGCATCTCAAAACTTACCTTCACATGAGACATAGCACCCAGATTGTAAATTTCGTCTGGTTGTACTTCCTGAATAATTCTTATGATGTTGGCCGAATCAGTTAAATCACCATAATGCAGGGTAAATTTAACTTCTTCTTCGTGAGGGTCTTGATATAAGTGATCTATCCTATCGGTATTTATCAAAGAAGTACGACGTTTTATCCCGTGTACTTGATATCCCTTTTCTAAGAGAAGATCAGCCAGATAAGCGCCGTCTTGCCCAGTAATTCCGGTAATCAGTGCTATTTTTCCCATATTATAATTTTTCATGCAATGATCTTGTCATCCAAAGAACTGAATCATTCTTTGGCTTATGATCATCATTTTGAGTACACCAATTAAAACTTATGAGCAACAAATCTACTGAGAATACCGACTATTTCAAAAGTGACCTTTTGGATTGAATAAAATTAGAGAATAGGGTCATATATACAGAAATATAGGTAGTACAATTTGTTTGATTTGTAGACCTTTGGTGCTGAGTTTCCTATGAAACCTTGATATCAACTTTTAATTGTTGGAAGCTGGAGAAAAATGTAATATTTATTCAGGTGGCTTTTCCAAAACAATTAGTTTATATTAGGTACTTCCTTTTGTAAAAACCAATCAAGCGTAATTTGTAAACCTTCCTCGATGGCTACTTGCGGGTCATACCCAAACAACTCGCGTGCTTTGCTGATGTCGGCCAGGCTATCCCTTACATCTCCCATTCTGGGTTCGCCATAATTAGGAGATAAATCTTTACCAGCTTTTTCTTTCAAGATTTGGTACAAAGTGTTCAATGAAGTACGTCCTCCAACTCCTATGTTGTAAGCTTCACCCCAAGCTTCCTCTTTTGATGCAAACATGGCCTTTACATTGGCTTGTACCACGTTTTCTATAAAGGTAAAATCGCGGGTTTGTTCACCATCGCCAAAGATAGTCGGAGCTTGGTTATCGACTAATGCTTGAATGAATAGCGGAATTACTGCGGCATAAGGGCCATTGGGGCTTTGTCGGGGGCCAAATACATTAAAATATCGAAGGCCAATCAATTTTAAGCCATACACATTGCCAAATACCCTGGCATATTGCTCATTTACCAACTTGGTGACTGCATAGGGAGAGAGTGGATTCCCAATTTTATCTTCTTGCTTAGGCAATATTTTGCTATCACCATATACTGACGAAGAAGAGGCATATACCATGCCTTTTACCTGATTATCTTTGGCGGCGATCATCATATTCAGAAAACCGCTGATATTCACTGCATTAGATGTGGCTGGGTCATTGATACTTCTGGGAACAGAACCAAGAGCAGCCTGATGAGAAATATAATCAATATTTTTGCAAGCCTGCTGACAGGTCTCAATATCACGAATATCACCTTGGATAAATTGGAAGTTTGGCCTGGTTTCAAAGGCCTTTAGGTTTTCGGTGTTGCCCGTAGATAAGTTATCTAATACCCTTACTTCTTTTGCCCCATATTTCAACAAATACTCGACAAGATTGGAGCCAATGAACCCAGCGCCTCCAGTAACTAAAAATGAATAGTTGCTTAAGTCTTCTTGATGGAAGGTGTGATTATACATCCCAATGAGTGTTTATATTAAACAATGAACAAAGTTAAATGTATTTTATTGGGTATTACAAAGAGATGCTACAAAAAGTCAAGGATGCTAAACTCAATACTTCTTTTGGTTTAAAATAGTGACACTGGTATTATAAGCCAAAATAGGCAGGTCAGTGGACGCTCTGTGGTTGGGAGTGTTTTTCTTGCACTAAACTTATATTTTGTGTTTGCTCATTTTACTAGTGCTAACCATTGGTCATTCAAGCTTATATGAAATTATATTTTTATAATTGTATTTTTTTATGCTATTTGACTTGTGGATTTAATTTTAATAAGTTTTATTTGCAACAAATAAATAGTATGCATTGCATAACACTTTATTGCATACTAGGACTTTTCTCATCAGGAATTACTTCAAAAATGGGTGTCATTAACACGACCCATTCAGGCACTTCAAGGTTAAAAGGTATAATTAGGTATTTCTAGTAATGTTAAATCTATCGAGGCAAAATTACTTGCCAGAATTTGTATAGGTTTTATTTTTTGAATAACAATTTACATCTGGTTGTATTATACAACTTTTGTTAAACAATTAAACTATGAGATTACGAAATGCAAGTATACTTTTGGTAGGCCTGGCTTTGCTTTTTTCATGTACTAAAGTTCCTACCCGTCAACAAGTTTCTGAGAAAAAGTTTTCTGATGAAGAACTAAAGAAATTTGCTTCCATATATCAATATTTACGCCTACGCCCACAACCCCATCCAGAGAAAATTATGCAAGAAGTGGTAAAAAAGAGCCCTTTGAGTGAAAAGAGATTTGGAGAGATCATGCGAGCCAAATTTACCCAGCAAAAAATTGAAATTTCACCAGCTGAGCAAAAAGCCCTGGATGCCATTCGCACCTCAGTGAAACAAAGCCAATTAGATCAGAAAAAAGAGGATGATAAAGTCATCATCAATAGGGGAATGACACTGGAACGATACTACGCCATTTTAACTGAATACAAACAGAGCACTTTTTTACAAAATAGAATATATGAGCTCATGCGCTCCAAAAAATAAATCATAAGTATCAAACTACCCAAGTCCTTTATCAGAGAAATATAAGCACTTTATTATTTACAATTTATATATCAATCAAATTATACTACACAATGAAAAGATTATCAATCTTAATGAGCTTGGTATTATTTGCATTTGCCAGTACCTGGGCTCAGCAACGTTATTTAGATGAAGTCTTTACGAATGTAAACGAAACAAAAAATGTTCGTTTTAGTACGCAAGTACCAGAAGTCAAACCTGGCGGAGGGTGGTATGAAGCCATCACTGGTTTACCCATCAATGCCAAAGAGCATGATACCCGTAATCGTGATTTATTGATGGACATTTTTACTCCTGCTGGCGACAACAATACCAGCCGTCCGGTATTGGTTGTATGTTTTGGGGGCGGTTTTGTACAAGGTAATCGCAACATGGGCGATATTCGTGAGTTAGCCATACGTTTTGCCAAAAGAGGCTATGTTACAGCGGCCATTGATTATCGTTTGGGAATGAATATTTTTGATGAAGGTGCTGCTTTTCGTGCCGTGTATCGTGGTATTCAGGATGGACGTTCGGCCATTCGTTATTTTCGAGCCAATGCAGCGTCTTTAGGCGTAGACCCCAATCAAATTTTCATTGCTGGTCATAGTGCAGGAGCTTTTATTGCGGTTCAAAACGCTTACCTAGATCGTGACAATGAGCGTCCTTCTGATACACGTAATACCAGTTATCGTTGGGGAGCTTGGTTTGGTTCTCGCAATTATAACCTGCCCGATATGGGATGCCTGGATTGCGTGGGAAACAATCGCAACGTGAGTGGCAAAGCCAATGCAGTCGTGTCTTTTGCTGGAGCAGTAGGCTTTTTAGAGCACATCGAGGGCAGCAGTGATATTCCTAATATTATGTTTCACAGTAGCAACGACAATGTGGTACCTTACAATAGTGGTGAACCCTTTGGGAGTGTTTCATTCTTGGTAGCTGGTTTTGATCTGCCTACTGTATATGGTAGCAACCTGATGAACAATCGAGCCAATAGTGTAAATGCTCCCAGACAATTCTTTTCTTACGGCAATCGTGGCCATGATGTACATGTAAACGGTAGCAACCGAGCCAATCTACACGGTGACATTGTGCCAAGAGTGAGCCAGTATTTGTATGATACACGTTTACGCCCTGCTGGTTTCGATATTGCAGGTTCTTCAGTAGTGGATATAGAGAATGAAAATGTTCAAACCTATACTTTTGACGCTCCATCAGGAACCAATGTACATTGGACATTTGAAGGTGGTACTGTAGTGAAACAGTCAGGAAATGAAGTAGTAATTCGTTGGAACAAGCCAGGAGAGCATCGTTTAAGTGCTACGCCGATTGGGGCAAATGAGGCCAAAGGAACGACTGTAAGTGTGCCAGTATTGGTATTGGGTAATGAAACTACCCTGGACGCCAGTTTACAGATGTATCCTAACCCTAGTGCGCGTACTTTGAAAGTAAAACTGAACGAAGCAAGTGTGAACCAAATCCAAGCTGTAGTTTACAACGAAAGAGGACAGGCAGTTTACCAGGGATTCCTTAAAAAACAAGGAGATCAGTTCAACATCAATGTATTAAACCTACCCATTGGTAAATACTATCTCAAAATACAGCAAGGCGGTAAAGTATTGCATAAAACCTTCTTAAAGGACTAAGTAAAAATTTTCAAGCAAAATGAATATTGTTTCAACCTTCGGGTATTGCTCGAGGGTTGATTTTACCCAAGTTCATTTGAATACTTAACAACCCACAATTTTTTTCAACCAATCTAATCCAAACTATTCTACAAATGAAACAACTCAATGCACTATTATTAAGCCTGCTTTTATTTGCTACTACAAATGTATGGGCCCAACAACGCTACCTGGATGAAATCTTTCCTAATATCAGTGAAACTAAAGGTGTAAAGTTTAGCACCCAGGTTCCTGAACCCAAAAATGGGGGAGGTTGGTATGAGTCGGTACTACTTGCTACACCAGTAAATGCCAAAGAGCATGATACCCGAAATCGTAATTTATACATGGATATTTTTCAGCCTTTTGGCGATGATAATACCAAACGTCCAGTATTTATCGTGTGTTTTGGAGGGGGCTTTGTATTTGGCGATCGCACCATGGGCGACATACGAGCCTTGGCGATCCAAATGGCCAAACGAGGCTATGTAACAGCGGCCATCGATTACCGTTTGGGAATGAATATTTTTGATGAAGGTGCCGCACTACGCGCCGTGTACCGAGCCTTGCAAGACGGACGTTCCGCGATTCGTTATTTTAGAGCCAATGCCGAAGCTCTTAAAATTGATCCTAATCAAATTTTCATAGGAGGACACAGTGCTGGGGCATTTATCGCATTGCAAAATGCCTACCTGGATAAAGAAAGTGAGCGCCCTGCGGCTACTCGTAATACCAGCTACCGTTGGGGTGCTTGGTTAGGGACCAGACGTTATAACTTACCCGACCAAGGATGTTTGGATTGTGCCGGTGATAATCGCCACGTGAGTGGCAAGGCCAATGCGGTAGTGTCACTCTCAGGAGCTGTTGGTTTTTTAGAGCACATCGAAGGAAATAATGACGTTCCTAATGTGATGTTTCACAGTAAAGATGACATCGTAGTTTCTTACAATGATGCTCAACCTTTCAATAATTTTTCATTTTTGGTAGTTGGTTTCGATCTACCAGTAGCCTATGGCAGTAACCCCATCAATAACCGAGCACAGCAAGTAAACGCCCCTGCCCAATTTTATTCCTACAACAAGAGGGGGCATGATGTACACGTAGATGGTTTGATCAATAGTGCCTTGGGGCG
The DNA here is from genome assembly GCA_003483885.1 of Microscillaceae bacterium. Taxonomy (GTDB): domain Bacteria; phylum Bacteroidota; class Bacteroidia; order Cytophagales; family Microscillaceae; genus Microscilla. The sequence continues at coordinate 2,637 of DMXI01000127.1, read as the reverse complement.
AGGCAATTTGCATAGTGATATTGTACCACGCATTAGTCAATACTTATATGATACACGTTTGAAACCTGCTGGATACAATATTTCAGGTACATCAGTGGTAAATCTAATGGCCGAGAATACCCATACTTACACTTTGGATGCCTCAGAAGTAACCAAGGTTCTATGGGAGTTAGAAGGCGGTAAAATTATTAAACAAACTGGGCAGGAAGTAACCATTCGCTGGTATACCTCAGGAGAGCATCGCTTGAAAGCAACCCCAATTGGAACCAACGATGCCAGAGGAACAACGATAAGTGTGCCTGTACTGGTATTGGGTAAAAGCACTGGTTTAGATGCCAGTTTGCAGATGTATCCTAACCCCAGTGCGCGTACTTTGAAAGTAAAACTGAACGAAGCAAGCGTCAATCAAATCCAAGCTGTGATTTACAACGAACGTGGGCAAGCAATTTACCAAGGCCTGCTTCAAAAGCAAGGGAGGCAGTTCAACATCAATGTATTAAACCTACCCATTGGTAAATACTATCTCAAAATACAGCAAAACGGTAAAGTGTTGCACAAAACTTTCTTGAAGGATTAAAGAAGAATTTTCAAGTAGAATGAATAGTGTAATCAACCTTTGGGTATTGTTCAAAGGTTGATTTTTTTATGCGCATTAGCGGAATTTTAATTGTACTTTATGTGTTTTTTATAGGATTTTAAAGGTTTAATAGCGCGATGCTAACACTTTGTTAACACTTTATCTAAACAATTCTTACTGCTTTTTACGACTTATGTAATATCACTTATATATAAACTTACAACGCTCTATAAGAACATTACCACGAACTCCCTTTAAAACACAGGTTTTATGAAAGACGAGAAACTGTTTCTGAAAAAATTAGCCCAAAATGATAAAGCAGCAGTCAAAGACATATTTCAGGCAAATGTACCCTTGCTGCTCAAGTATGGCCACCGATTTACCAACGATGCAGGCTTGGTAGATGAATGTTTGGTAGTGGTATTTATTGACCTTTGGAAAAATCGAGCGACTGTTGCTCAAAACAAATCCCTTAAGGTTTATCTATTGGAAATGCTCCGCCAAAAAATCGAACTCAAACTTGGTCAATCTCGCTTGAAGAGAGCATAGTTTGATAATCAATTGAAATACTCTAAAAAAAATGATATTTGATGAACTCCTGGATTACGATTCAGGAGTTTTTTTATGGCACTCTGAAAGAGTACACGAAGAATTACAGCATAAAGAGCCATTGTCGTAAAAACAAACAATGGTGAAAAAGTGCAAATTTAACAAAACCAAAAGGCTTGTGCTTTTATAAGGCTTTGTGCAAGTTTTTATCGCTTTCCCTCCTGACCTCTTTTCCTTTTGTTGAAAAAAACACGCGCTAAGGTTAACCTTTTTCGATGGTTTACTACTAATAATCACCTTTGCAACTACAAAAATGCTATTTTTTAGTTGTTTTATACAGTGTAACGGCAGTATCTGACATGTTTCTAAAAACCCACTAAATGTAATGTTTTTGGGTATTCACAATATTTTTTGAGAATTTTTAGAATCATAAAGATATTTTGTATTATTACAACAAGTTTAATTTATTACCATTCACCTTAAATCAAAAACCAAATATATGGGTATCTTTGGTAGAATTTCTGACATTTTTAAAGCAAACATTAACGATGCACTTGATAAGGCAGAAGATCCTGCGAAGATGATCAAGTTGATGGTTGTAGAAATGCAAGAGTCTATTTCTAAAGCCACTTCTGGCCTTGCTACGGCAATGGCTCAGGAAAAAAAGCTTGAGCGTGATTATAAAAAACACGCCCAGTCTGCACAACAATGGGAGCAAAAAGCCATGCAAGCATTGAGTGCTGGAAATGAAGACTTAGCACGCAAAGCCCTTGCAAAAAAAGCGGATGCTGACGGCCAGGCTAACCAGTACAAAGTGATGTACGAACAAGCTGCTACTACTACTGGCAAATTGAAAAGTCAAGTAGACATGCTGAAGTCTAAATTGAATGAAGCCAAGATGAAAGAATCTACTTTATTGGCTCGTCAAGAATCAGCAAAAGCTCAGAAACAAATTGCCAAGCAAGTAGGTAGCCTTGATTTCAGCAGCAGTTTTGCCAAATTTGATAAGTTCGAAGAAAAAATCTTGAAGCAAGAAGCAGAAGCCCAGGCTTTTACTGAACTTTCTGAAGGAGATACTTCTTTGAATGACGATTTCAAAATGCTTGAGCAAAACTCCGCAGTTGATGACGATTTGGCCCGTTTACGTGCTAAAATGAATCAGGGAGGCTAACCAACCTGGTACAGTTAACAAGGGTTCAACTTAAATTATTCATTACAAGAACAATTTTTAAACTTTTTAATAAACTATGCCAAAATTCACTGTATTAAAAACTGGTGTTAATGAAGATCTCATTAACAAAACCAAAGAAACTGTAGAGGGGTATATGGATCAGCTATTTCACGACTATGAAATCGTGAAAATTGATGACTTCTACACCTTTACTTTTGGTACTGTAACTGTTACTATTCAGGTGTTACCCTGGCATAGCGACGATGTACTGGTAAAAGTATACTCTTATTTGGCAGAAGATGTAGAAGTAACATCTGGCTTAACTGAGGAGTTACTTCGC
>DMXI01000157.1 GCA_003483885.1 Microscillaceae bacterium | reverse complement strand
TGAAAAATGGCGCGAAGCATAGAGGGGGGGGGCAGGGATCAGGGAACAAGAGCGGCGCGAAGCGAAAACTTGCCGAGTCAAGCGAGTTCCCTCCTGCTCTAAGTTCCGATTCTATCGGAGTTTAGGAGGGCTAGGGTGGTCATAGAAGTGAAAAGTTTTTTTAGTCCACAGTCAACTGTCCATAGTTTTGCGACGCATCGCGAAATAATTCATCAATTCATAATTTATAATTCATCATTTTAGCCGGAGGCGGAACAATGTAACAATAAAAACTATGTAGACTAAAGAAAGTCTAAGGATGATATACCCGACGTATCAATTGATTATCTTCAAAAACTACCTGAATCACCAGTATTTGAGAAGCATGCCTCGCCATCGGTAGTAATTCCTCATGTTGCGTGGTATTTTTCAGGAATCTTTTTTCAAATAAAAACCTTCCCAAGAGATCATAAACTTTTATTTGAAACTCCCCATGTTGAGGCAACTCAAGTTTTACTTGGATGTTGCGATTACGATCTGTGATAAATTGAATACCTTGTTCAAAACTCTGACTTAGTGAGTTTGTAAATTCCCAAACTTGTTTTTCAACATCACTTCCTATGCCTAATGCAACGTATCCCCTATTATTGATGGTAAATCCTACTGCTTGCACAAGACCACCATTACTAATCTTGGCTTTTTCTGCCCAGGTATCCAAAGAAGCATCGTACTCCCACAAATCATTGGCAAAACTGCCAGTAGCAATGTAGCCCTTGCCATCAATTACAAAAGAAGCTGCCGAGATACGCTCTCCTCCCGGAAAATCTGCTTTTTGAGTCCATTGATCCTGGGCTGGGTCATATTCCCATAAATCATCCTTAAAACCTAAAAAACCCAGGTTTCCAGTGGCTATGTACCCTTTACCTTGAACAGCAAAACTTACGGCGTTGCTACGTTCACCATTTGGCAAATTGGCTCTGGAAATCCAATCATCATTTAACGCATCATACTCCCACAAATCATTCAAATAGTTTTGTCCATCAAACCCCGTCCCAATATAGGCTTTGTCTTTGATCACAAAACTGATAGCTCCTGCTCTGGCCACTGCTGGAAAATCTTTTTTTTGCGTCCACTGGTTTATCATTGGATCATATTGCCACCAATCTTTTTCATAGTTTTGGGCACTAAACCCTAAACCTACATAACCCACCTTGTCTAAGGTGAAGGCAGTCGCGCCAGTACGAATTCCTCCTCCAAAATCTGCCTTTTGCACCCACTCATCCTGAGCAGGATCATAAGCCCAAACCCCTTGCTGACGCTCGCTAAAGTCTCCATCACCCAAACCAATATAAGCCTGGCCCTCAATCACAAAACTGATCGCAGCAGTTTGTAATGGCCCCACAAAATCTTTTTTTCTTGTCCAGCGCCCCTGCCCCAATACAACCACACTCCCGAATAGCAAAAAAAGGGTTATCCCAAAAGATAACCCCTTCAAATATATTTTCTTACCTGTAATCATTGATTTCAGCTTCAATCTATTACAAATTTTTCAATAAAAAATTCGTCATCATATTGTATAAATGAGGACGCGCATTACCACTATTAATACCGTGGGCTCGGTTAGGATAATAAAAAGACTGAAATTGTTTCCCTGCTCTTATCAAGGCATTTTGTAGCTCTACCGAGTTTTGAAAGTGTACATTATCATCTCCTGTACCATGCACAAGCAGATAATTTCCTCTAAGCTTTCCTACATGGTTCAGCGGAGAGTTTTTATCATATCCATCTGCATTGTCTTGTGGACGTTGTAGAAAGCGTTCGGTATAAATAGTATCGTAAAAGCGCCAAGTGGTCACAGGTGCTACTGCAATCGCCGTTTTAAATACATCGGCCCCTTTCATAATACATAAGGATGACATATACCCACCATAGCTCCAGCCCCAGATTCCAATACGTTTGTCGTCTACATAGGGTAGCTTTGCCAAGTATTTGGCCCCTTCTATCTGGTCTATAGTTTCATAATATCCCAACTGCTTGTAAGTAACATGCTTGAAAGCCCGACCGCGACCTCCTGTTCCTCTATTATCTATACAAGCAATCATGTAACCTTCATTGGCTAACATTTGATACCAAAAGAAGTTCCCAAAATCCCAACGATCGGTTACTTGCTGAGAACCTGGTCCTCCATATACAAACATCAACACTGGGTATTTCTTGTTTTGATCAAAGTTAAAAGGTTTGATCATCCATCCATTGAGTTCTACATTTTCGGAGGTTTTGAATTTAAAAAACTCCTTATAATTAATTTTATATTGCTTTAACCTGGCTTTTAGACGAGTGTTTTCCTCTAATACTCCTAAGTTTTTACCAGAAGGAGCCTCATGAAGGGTTACCCTGGTAGGCATAGACGCTGAACTGTATGTATCTAAATAATATTTAAAATCCGAGCTAAAATTGATACTATGGGTCCCTTTTTCCTGTGTCATTCGGGTTTTCTTTCTCCCTTTGAGGTCTATTCTATACAATTGACGTCCCAATGGAGAAATCTCAGTAGAAGTAAAATACAACAATTTACGCTTTTCATCTATACCTTCAAACGCTCTTACCTCCCAATTACCCTTAGTAATTTGCCTTACTAACTTTCCATCCATCGTGTAAAGGTATATATGCTTAAATCCATCCCGCTCACTGGTAAAAATAAATTCTTTGCCATTTTTCAGGTAAGTCAAGTCATCCGTAAACTCTACATCTATATAAGTCTTGCTTTCTTCAGTCAATATCACTTTAGTTTTGCCAGTTTTCACGTCTCCATGCAGCAACTCTAGCTTATTCTGCAAACGATTCAATCGTCGAATTGATAGAATATTAGGATTCTTGGTCCATTTCAGGCGTGCAATATAGATATCCTTTTCTGATCCAATATCCATATTCAAGGTTTTGTTAGAGGCTATATCATACACCAATACTTCAATCTCCGAATTATCTTCTCCTGCCTTCGGGTACTTAAAACGATAATCTACGGCATATGGCTGTCGTTGACCTGCCCACAACTGCATGTTGTATTCCTTTACTTTACTTTCGTTAAACTTGTAAAATGCAATCTTTTTACTGTCGGGCGACCAAAAAAATGCTTTGCTAAAGGATAACTCTTCTTCGTATACCCAATCTGCATTTCCATTAATAATATGATTCCATTTGCCATCACTGGTAATTTGAGTTTCTTTCTTAGTAGCCAAATCAACTACATACATATTATTGTCTCTTACAAAAGCTACCTTATTCCCATCGGGTGAAAACGTAGCGTGCATTTGCTTTCCTGGAGCATTAGTAAGTTTGTTCAAGCTTTTCGTGCTTATGTCGTACACATAATAGTACGACTTAGACGACCTACGATAGATCGACTCTGTCTTGGTTGCTAATAATAATTTATCTTCTTTAGAACTCAATGCATAAGAGTTAAAACGAATAGAGTTCTCATCAAACAAGGTAGCCACCGCCTTTCTAGTCTTGATATCGTATTTTTTTATCTGGTTATTTCTACTAGTGGTGTAATACCTGCCATCTTTCATCCAATTTACCCCTCTTACCCCCCGGGCATAAAACTTATACTGCCATATATCATTTACTGATACCACCTTATTTTGAGCAGCTAAATCAGTAAAGAGCACCAATCCAATCATAAAAAACCATCCCCACAGTATATGATATAATTGTTTTTTCATGTTTCTGTTGTTTGTTTATTGGTTATTATTTTACGTAGACTACATAGTATATTTTGTAGCGATCTATTTTAAACAAATATAAAATCTTTTAACTAAAAACCTTGTTTTACGTTTTACTTGAAGTGATTATACAATAAACAACAACTATGATATGAACATTACTATTCATTTAAAAAAGGTAACTCATATGGCCTGTATTGCTACCTTTTTTTGCGCACTCAACACCCAGGCCGTTTTTGCTCAAAAATACTCTCCTCAAGTAAAGAATTATTTCAAAGAAATTGCCATCGGCAGTGAATACGGACGAGGTAAAAAAATCGTGAAGTGGACACGAGACATGAAAATTTTTGTGATGGGTGATAAAATTCCTGAAATGGAACAAGAACTCGACAAAATTATCAAAGAACTCAATCAACTTGTCCGCCCTATACGCATCCAAAGAGTCTACAATAAATCTCAAGCAAACTTCTATGTATTTTTTGGCACCGTTGGCCAATACCTCAAAAAAGTTGAGAGCAATGCTGGACGTTACGCTAGAAGAAACCTTGCTATGTTTTATGTGTATTATGGCAGACAAGGTACAGTAACTAAAGGCAGTATGTATGTAGACACTTACACTATGAAAGCCAAAAATACCCGCAAGCATCTTTTAAGAGAAGAACTCACCCAGGCACTCGGGCTTATGAACGATTCATATAAATATCCTAGTAGTGTTTTTTATCAAAAATTTTCCCGCTCTACCCGTTATACCAAAATAGATAAGCAGATTATACGCTTACTCTACAGCAATCAAATAAAGCCAGGAATGTCCCGCCAACAAGTAGAACAAGCCTTACGAAATTTATAACAATCATTCTATAAATAGTCCAAATCAATAGAACACCCCTCATGCTTGGATTGGTAGAACAATTTGATAAGTTTGTCGAAATATAACCACAGTTTAATCAATTACCGCAACTACTTTTTGAGGTTTTGCGTCATAACCCTAAAATTATGAAAAAGAGTTTTCAAGATTTGATCACTAATAATGCTACCCCTGTTTTGGTAGACTTTTATGCTGATTGGTGTGGCCCCTGTAAAACAATGGCCCCAGTTATCTCAGCATTGGCTACCGAACTAAACAATCAGATAAAAGTTATCAAAATTGATGTAGATCGTAACCAGGCAGTAGCCCAGAAGTATCAAATCAGAGGCATTCCAACTTTTATGCTTTTCCATAAGGGAGAGGTACTTTGGCGTCAATCGGGTGCAATGTCACTCTTAGATTTTAAACGCCATATTGAAGGTGTATTACCAAACAATTAATCTTTAAATAATCACATTAATTATAGCAATTATGAAAAAACAGTTCCTATTTACATTTTTTTTCGCGTTTTTATTCGCGGCTGTGTCGCAAATTCAAGCGCAGGACCGTACAGTAAGCGGCACGGTCAAAGACTATGAAGGCAAAGCTCTTCAGGGAGTTACAGTACAAATTAAAGGTACTACTATGGGGGCTGGCACTAGTGCTAGTGGCGCATATAAGATGAAGGCTGGTATGGGTGTATTATTGGTCTTTTCCAAAAAAGGTTTTATCACTGAGGAAGTAGCCATTGGAAATAAAACCCAAGTAGATGTAACAATGTATCCTGATACTCGTAAAGGAAAGCGCAAAAGAAAGAGAGCTATGAAGAATAAAAAGTAAATTTGATTAATTACTTTATTCTCATATAAATTCGCAACCTATTAATTAAACCATATTTTATTAAACAATTTAAACTTCATACTCACAATGAAAAAATCATTGACTAAATTTTTTTCACTAATCGCATTAGCAGGTGTAGTATTCTTTTCTAGCTGTGGATCTAGCGATGATGCTACTACTCCAAATGCTCCTACTATTTCTGTATCAGAAACTGGTAACGGAAGCTACGAAAACGGAGACCAAATTGCTTATACTATCACTGCTACTGTGCCTGGTGGAGTAAAGATTGTAAACTTTACCAAAACTGTAGACGGTACTGAAAGCGCTGCCACTGGAATTACTGGTGTAAATCCTGGTGACACTACTATTGCTGGTACAGTAAACATTCCTGTAGCAGAAGATGCTGGTAAAACAGTAACCATTACAGTAAACGTAACTGACAACAGCGACCAAACTGCTTCGGCTACGGCTACTTATACTGTTGTAGCTGCTGGACAAGGTGGTGGAGGTTCTGCTCCTTTGTTGAGAGGTACTGCCACAGTTAGTTTAGGTTCTGAAGGCGCTACTGCGGGTAGTTATTTGGCTAGTTCAAAAGGTACTGCGGGTGTATTCTTATCTTCTCAAGCACAAGCAAATCAAGCGGACATTGATATTACTTTCGGTGTAGGAAACACTGGTGGTCCTTCTTTGATTTCTCCTGATCAGCGTACTTCAGTTGGTTTGAATGCTGGTAGCCCTGCAATGACTGCTGCTCGTACTACTTACTTTAAGGCAGAGGCCAATGGTCCTACTACTTTATCAACTGTAAAAGCGATTGATGTAGAGAACAACATTACTGCTACTACTACTAAGAACTTGATGATCTCTGCTGGAAGCGTATATAGCTTTGTACAGGCTGGAGACACTGGTAAAAAAGGATATATTCTTGTGAAGAGTATCTCTGGTTCTGGTACTAACCGTACTGCTGAAATTGAATTCGTAGTTCAGCAATAGTCTGAATTAGATAATATTACATATGTAAAGACACCTCGTTGAGGTGTCTTTTTTTATTGCCATCATTCTGATTAAAATACGTTGACTATCGGATATAAAAAAAGCCCGATAAACGTCAGTTTACCAGGCCTTTGGAATATTTCAAAGCGATAAATTAGCCAATAACAACCAATTTAAAGGCATCTACCTTCAAATCTTTGTTTACGTCAGCCAATACTTGCTTAATGTTCTTTGAGCTATCTTTTACAAATTGCTGGTGCAACAAAGTATTTTCTTTGTAGAATTTATTCAATTTACCCATTGCAATTTTCTCGATAATGTTTTCAGGTTTTCCTTCCTGACGAGCCTGCTCTTTTCCGATTTCAAGCTCACGCTGCTTGATGTCCTCAGGTACACCGCTTTCGTCTACAGACACAGGGCGCATCGCAGCAATTTGCATGGCAATGTCACGGCCAACCTCAGCTACACTGTCTCCATTGTCACCATTCAAGGCTACCAATACTCCAATTTTACCATTGGCGTGTCGATAAGAAGCTACCTTATCTGCTTTTACCTGCTCAAAAGAAGATACTTCGATCTTCTCTCCGATTTTACCCATCAAGTCGGTCAAGTGCTCATCAATTGAACGGCCATCAATAGCTAATGCCTTTAAGGCTGCCAAATCAGCAGGAGCATTGTCAGTGGCTGTTTTTAACACTGCCTGACCAAGGTTTACAAAATCTTCATTTTTGGCTACGAAATCAGTTTCACAGTTCAAAGCAATTAAAGTCGCTTGAGTACCATCTTCAGCTTCGTTGATAAATACAGCACCTTCAGTGGTTGCGCGATCTGCTCTCTTTGAAGATATTTTTTGTCCTTTTTTACGAAGGATAGTTACCGCTTCGTCGAAGTCGCCATTGGCTTCCTGAAGCGCCTTTTTACAATCCATCATACCCGCGCCAGTCATTTTGCGCAGTTTATTTACGTCTTGTGCTGAAATAGCCATTTTCGTAATTTTA
>DMXI01000674.1 GCA_003483885.1 Microscillaceae bacterium | reverse complement strand
AATCAGAAGGTCGTGGGTTCGAGTCCCACCGGGCGAACTTAAATAAAGGGGATTTTAAAATCTTCATCCGGGAGTGTAGCCCTGATATTTATCGGGATTTTTAACTGAGGTTGGATTTAGCATCCGCCTGTTAAGTGGGCACACGTAGGTTCGAGCCCTACCATTCCCGCCATATTCGCTTGTAGCTTAATTTGGTAGAGTATCCGGCTTTTAACCGGAGGGTTGTGGGTTCGAGTCCCACCAGGCGAACCAAAAGAGTGTCGTAAATGAGTGTTACTTCGACTTTTAATCGGTAGGTCGTGGGTTCGAGTCCCACCTCTCGTGCTAAAACAAATCATTCACGAGAGTAGCTCAGTAGGTTAGAGCAACAAACGTTCACTTATTGCTTGTTACCTCTTTTGTACTGCGGGTGTAGTTCAATGTTTTAGAATGCTGGTCTCCAACACCAGAGGTGAGGGTTCGATTCCTTCCATCCGCGCAAATTCGCTCGTAGCTTAGTTGGTAGAGCATCTGACTCTTAATCAGAGGGCCGTAGGTTCGAGTCCTACCGGGCGAACCAAAGAGTGTCGTAAGTAAGTGTTACTTCGCGTGACTTCGAATCATGAGGTGCGGGTTCGAGTCCCGCTGGGGGTACTAATTTTTATCAAATACCCCTGTAGTTTAATTGGATAGAATGTTTTTATGTTCACTTACTGCTTGTTACCTCTTGTTTTTATACTTCCACAGGTAAACTGCCTGTGGAAATTCGTTCGTAGCTCAATTGGTAGAGTTCCCGGCTTTTAACCGGAAGGTTGTGGGTTCGAGTCCCACCGGGCGAACCAAAAGGGTGTCGTAGATGAGTGTTACTTCGCGTCACTTTTAATGATGAGATGTGGGTTCGAATCCCACCGAGACTACTGAAGGTCTTGTAGCTTAATGGTAAAGTACTAATTCACTGATCGCTGGTTACCCCTTTTTTGATTACGATGTAAACCATTGTTTAACGGATTGTTAGGCAATGGTTTTTTTGTTTGTGGCCATTTCAATAGCAAAGCCTCATTGGTTTATGTTATCATCAATAGCATGTTTTTTATAAGTACATTGTATAGTAAAAAACATGCTGCCTACTATACAATGAACTACTTTCGGGGAGACATAATCAATGAAATATAGCGAATCTATTGTTGGTTTTTCTCCTTCATTCTTCTGCTAAATGACATAGCATAAGCGGGTGACCTGAACTTTAATACTGGATCTTTTGAAGGCTGAATACCTTCAGTTAAGCGCAATGGATCAAAGTTCTTATCAGTACAATCACCTCTAGGCATTACTGCCGAAACTGTCAAAGTTGCTGCTACTATCTTTTGATGATCTCCTGTCCATAATGCACTGGCGTCATTCACAGGATCATCCTCATTGGCAACTATTACTACCATATCCCAAACCAGTTTCTGATGCTTATTAAGTGCTTTTTGAGTTTCTTTATAAAAATCCACTTGAGTAACAGCATCCAGCTTTGTTTCTTCATTTCTGGGAACAAACGACCATCTTACTGGTGTAATCTTACCTTTATCGTTTACGAACAGAAAAGAATTAATGCTGTTGAATTGATGGTTGGCATAGCTTCTTAACCCTTTTTTAGGCTTATTTTTATAGTGTTTTTTGTAGTTTACAAACTCTGGATGATCTTTCTTTAGTTGAGCAAAATCTTCTTTTTTACCACTTACCTTGGCTTTCATAAGTTGTAAAAAACCTTCAGGGGTGTTTACTGGGAAAAAGTCTAGAGTATTCATGCTAAAATTGTGACTTAAACCATCAGGCAGGCTAATTTCAAAAGCCATTCCGTATTCTCCAGAAGCACTTTCATCTTTTTTAACCCCGCCTTTATGCGAAAACCTGCCAATTACTTTTAGGGGAATTTCGCTAAATATTTTGCTCTTAGTGAGATTTATGATTGCCTTGTCTTTAATTTTAAATTCGCCCACAAAACAAAATCCATCAATGTGGTTACGCCTTTTACCTTGATGCACGCCAAACTTTTCTTCAAATACGTCGGCTACCTGATTTGCAAGGTTAGGCTTTGATTGAGGCGCTTTTTTTACAGATTGATGGGTAGTTTGCCGAGTTGTATGCTCTTGTTGTTGAGTGTTGTTACAAGCAGATAAGAGCGTAAAAATGAATATTACTAAAAGTATATTCTTGATGTTCATAACTATTTAATTTTTGTGATGCACAAACTTAAATAGTATACTTCCCTTAAATATGGACTATACAAGCAATATATGGATAATTAAATCAATCTGTTTTGTTTGAGTTCTTCTCTAAATTTTTTTGGCGAAATACCACAGTGTTTTCGAAATACTCGGCTAAAATAGAGGGCATCATTGTAACCAAGGTCATAGGCAATTTCTTTGATAGGGAGATTAGTTAAAAACAGTTTGTTTTTTGCGACAGCAATTTTTTTCAGATTCAAAATGGTGATAAAACTATTTTGGAAATATCGCTTGCATAATCGATTGAACTTACTGATGGAAATATCAAGTGTATCGGCATAAAATTCGGCAGAGTGTTCAATCATAAAATGTTTTGTAATGAGCATCTCTATCTGATGATGCAAATTGTCTTTGTTTACTACTGCTTTTGATTTTTTGCTTTGTTTGATTCTAACTGCTTGAATCAAAAATATCTTCAGGTAACTCGCAACCATATCTAATTGGCCTATATTCTTGTGCTGGAGTTCCTGGCGTAAATCTAAGTAAAAACCATATAATTGATCATATTCAACAAGACTGCAACATAATAAGAAGTCATTGAAAAAATTGTTGAACAATAACCCTTGACACCCTACATCCCTGGCATGTATATCGATACAAAAAAAATCTGGATGAAACTTAAGAAAGCATCCTTCATAATCTCCTCGAATTGTTAGCTTTTGATAGGGATAATAGAAAAAAATACAATGATCCTGAATGTCGACTTCCTGTCCATCTAAAGTCAATGTCCCATTTGCTTTTTTAAAATATAGTATGCCATAAAAGTTAGGATGTTCAAATGTTGACAATATACTTTGTTTGGTAAGTGAATCAGCGATTAATACTTTTTCATTGATCTTATTATTCAAAAACATATTTACTGAAATTATAATATTGACTGTGAAAAGCTCGTAGTTTTTAAGGGAGCCTTTATCTAAACACAAGTAGTGGTAGTGATAGGGTTGCTTTGAGAGGGATAAGTAGAGTAGTATAGCCTTTCGCTTTTGGCCACAGACTGCTTACCAAATTTGAGTTCAACTCTTAACACAGGTAGTTTTGTGGGAAGCAGTAACCTATAGACTTAGTAGTTAGAAGTATTAACTGATTCATTGTTGCTTACTTTTTTTATTACGGTGTAAGCCATTGCTTAACAGGTTGTTAGATGATGTTTTTTTTGTTAAGTGTACCTTCTTCTTGTATCATTCTCTTACATAGACAAAACATAGACAGGCCGTTTTTGGCGGTAAACCGTACTACTTTGATCGTGATTTGGACGTAACTTGAAGTAAGTTTAAATGAAAAGTATCACCTCTATGAGGGATTTACATAAGAGGTTTAAGCTTGATCTATACACGATAATTTTTAACAACGCCTAGATTATGAAAAACACTGTATATTTACTAATAGTAGTTTTATTTTTTGCTTCTTGTAGTCAAAATACGACTGATGACCCTACTCCTGATCAGGAAGCACCATCACTAGAGCTTACTGCATCTGAAGCACCCTTTAGCACTACCAATGTCGTGAAGTTTTATAAGGATGTGTCTTATGGACCAGATGAAAAAAATGTTTTTGATTTTTTTGCGCCTACATCAGCCCAACCAACCTCTCTATTAATTTATATTCATGGAGGAGGTTTTACCGGAGGTGATAAAAGGAGCGTATATAATGATCAAGAATTCATTAACTCATTATTGAATCAAGGAATTGCCTTTGCTACGATTAATTATCGCCTGCTGGGAGAAAATGAAACCGAAGGTGTAATAAAACCTTTGACGGACTCTAAAACAGCCCTTCAATTTATGAGATACTATGCCAATTTTTTTAATATTGATAAAAACAAGGTGGCGCTAATGGGAGGCTCTGCTGGGGGAGGAACCAGCCTCTGGATTGGTCTTAACAATGATTTGGCAGATCCAAATGCTACCGATGATATCCAAAAAGAATCAACCCGAGTGCAGGCAATTATTGCTACAGGTACACAATCTACTTATGATGTATTATCTTGGGATACGGCGGTGTTTTCGGAATACCAAAATGAAGGTATGAGCGATGAGTTTATTATGCAAATGGCAGGAGAATCTACTTTGTTAACATTTTATGGCTTGTCTTCATTAGAGCAGCTCAATACACCAGCAACAGAACAGTACCGACAAAAGGTAGATATGCTCGATGTCATGACAAGCGATGACCCTGAGATTTATGTCAACAATCGTGGGCCTTATTTATTTCCTCCAACCTACGGTTCAGTATTACACCACCCGTTGCATGCCAAGGCGTTGATGGATAAAGCCAGTGAAAGAGGAGTTACCTGTGTGGCCGTGATCCCCCAAATGAACATCGACAATTCTAACGGAGAAAGCATTACTGATTTTATTGTAAGAAAAATTGGTAACTAAAAACGCTTAATCCAAATATATTCAAGACTTGATTCTATAAACTCATCTCGACTTTTGTTTGCCAAGCAGAAGTTGAGATGAGTTTATTTTTTTGTATTTCCTGAGCTCGACTTTAGCCATTTAGA
>DMXI01000701.1 GCA_003483885.1 Microscillaceae bacterium | reverse complement strand
AGATGACTTCATACTCTAAGATGAATTGATCATTAAAAACCAAAGGCGACTTATTCACTTAAGTCGCCTTTTTTACATGATTTTAAATTCTTTTAATCAGGAATATACTCGTATGCTTGCCGTTTACCATTGGGGTGAATACAATACAACCCACCTGGCACAAACTCTAGCGTATACACCGTTTTACTATTAGGAAAACGAGTTTTTACAATCGTTACTCCTTCCATACCAACTTCCTTGACCTTAGTACTTATCACAATTAACTTGATGCGGGTAGCATTGCGTGAAGTATAATACAGGTATTCCGATCCTTTTGGATTGTTTTTGGGTGATTGGGCAATAAGATGCTCAGTAATGCCATTGCCATAAAAATTATGGCATTTGTATTTGTTGCGCCATTGGGCATTGGCCTGGGTAGTACCCAATGCAAAGGCAAATAATGAGAGTAAGAATAGTTTTTTCATAATTGTAATTGGGTATTTATGAGGAGTGATTAATAATTGTTTACAGGTTTATAGTCCTGTCTTTTACCATTAGGGTGCACACAGTACATTTCTCCAGGAGCAGATTTTATTTCATACACCTTATGGTCATTAGGAAACCTAACTTTGGTATTATTGGCTCCACAACTTCCTTTTTTAGAGAAAAAGTCCTTATCTGAAATCACAATTAATTTGATAGGCTTAGGACGCGCCGAGTTATAGTAAAACACCTGTTTTTTATTGTTGGAATATTTGACCAATAAATATTCGGTGATACCATTACCATAAAAGTTTTTAGACTCATACTTATCGCCTGGATAAGTTTGAGCTTGAACTTGGCTTAGGCCAAAAAAAAGCCCTAATAGCGAGAGTATAAATAGTTTTTTCATTGTTTTTTAAGTTTTGATTAGTGTTGTTTTTATGTTTCGACTAACGATGAACTTTCAGTAATGTTTGAATATTTGTAAAGTTCTATAAAGCCTTTCGATAGAAAACAGAGAGGTTATAAATGCACAAGACACGAATAATCACTGGTGTTCCAGGTCATTCGTGTCTTGATATTTTATGGTAATCAATAATATTAATAGATCCCCAGGACTGACCAAGGGGAATCATTGGTTTCCTTCTTTTTTTGGATTGTTCAGTGGCTGATTTCGTTTTTTGCTGAGCAGGAGTACTCAGGCTACTGGCCCAACCCGTCAAAACGATTAAAAATAATATTGCAAAAAAGAAATTACGTTTCATTGTTATAAAGAATATTGTGGTTGCTATTACTAACGGGTTTAACGATGAATGGCTGGTTTAATTATAGTAAGTGTAGTAACAACTAGCTAAATCGGGTAAATCTTTATACCAATGAAAAATAAAACCTTATGAATTTCTTCATAAAAACTAAAGAAACTCATAAGGTTTATCAAAGATGTTGAAGTAGCTTCAAGCCCTAATTAATCATCTTATCCAGGGTATTATAGCTTACCGAGTGATAATTGGGACGGGCCTTGGCATACACCTCTTTGGCCATTTTTTTCCCTGCTTCGGTCGTAATCATAGACTTGTACAAGGGTACCAAAAACTTACGACGTCCTACATTTACCAAAAACTTCTCTAAGGCTGGATAAGCTTTGTCATACTCACTTGGCACTGCTCGACTCAACCACTCTGCGGCAATCTCAGAGTTGCCCGAATCGGTCAATTTAAAAGCCGCATCCAAATCTTCCATTTTGGCTTTGTCTACTTTAGCAGGTAGCTTACGCAAAAAGTGCAACCACTCATGGGTGCTCCATTCTTTAGTATTCAAGTCACTGGCTTTTTTGCCTCCATCCCATTCGGCATATACCTTGTCTACATTTTCGAAACGGGTTGCGGCTACTTTAGGCATATTGGCGGGTAATCCAGGCTTATAGACCCACTCATCCAAGTTTAACTTAGCAGTTTCAGGCAACTCTTGTTTTAGGTGGGCCAAAAATCCTTCAGTATCCATTGATTGGAACTTGTACTTCGCGAAGTAGTTTTTCAAGAAGTTATCAAACTTTTCTTTCCCTACTGTTTCGGCAATGAGGCGCAAGAAAAAATAGCCTTTTTCGTAAGCTACATCGTTCATACCATCGTCAGGGTTACGATCTTTGAGGGCTAGTTTTAGGTGGGTATCTTTTTCGTCCAGGTTTTTTACAGTACCCTGTAAGTCTTGTTGCCCCAGTTTGGCCAACATCTCGGCATAAGATTCGCCACGGATGGCTTCCATAATTCTACGTTCAAAAAACACGGTAAAACCTTCGTTGAGCCAGAAGTCATTCCAGGTTTTGTTAGTAACCAAATTACCTGACCAAGAATGCGCCAATTCGTGAGCAATAAGCGAAGTCAACGAGCGATCCCCTGCCAAAATAGTAGGCGTAGCAAAGGTTAAACGAGGGTTTTCCATTCCACCAAATGGGAAACTAGGTGGCAACACGATCACGTCGTAACGTCCCCATTCGTACTTGCCATAAATCTTTTCGGCAGCTTCGAGCATTTTTTCCATATTGGCAAACTCATAGGTACTTTTCGCTAACATAGAGGGCTCAGCATATACCCCAGTGCGTTCTCCAATTTTTCCAAAAGCCAAATCACCTACCGAAAGCGCCAATAAATAAGCAGGAATCGGTTGCGGCATTTTAAAGTTATACACCCCTTCGGCATTTTTTTCCACTGGATTTTCGGCACTCATCACCGCCATCAAATCTTTGGGTACAGTTACTTTAGCCGAATAAGTAAAGCGAATTCCCGGGCTATCCTGGCAAGGCACCCAACTACGAGCCAAAATGGCTTGCGATTGGGTAAACAAGAAAGGCTGTTTTTTGCCAGCGGTTTGCTGAGGACTGAGCCATTGCAAAGCCTCTGCCTTAGGGCTGGTTTGGTAATACACATGCACCTTTTTGGTATCAGGGGTAATATCAATGGTTAAAGGAACCCCCATATGTGCAGTGGTGGCCCCAATAGTAAACTGGGCTTCTTTTTCGTCGTCTCCCAAGGTTACTTTCTCGATGGCCAACTCCTTGGTATCCAGGTATAACTTATCTGTTTTACCCAAGTTATTGATCGTAATCGTGGCTTTACCTATGATTTGCTTTCTATCAAAATCTACTTTGATGTCCAGTGCCAAGTCTGTCATCACAGCTTGGTCGGCTTGGGCAAAAGTATGTACGTCTTTGCTTGTTCCGGTTTGGTTGGTGGTAATAGTCATATTTTTACTTGTTTGAGAAGAATCCGTCGCTTGAGTAGAGTCGCTCTCATTGCCGCTTTTGCTTCCTCCACAACTCGCCAAAGCCAGCATCAATCCCGCAACTCCTAGTAAATGTAGTAGTTTGTTTTTCATGTTTAAAAAGTCATATTTTTAAGATTGGCTTATATTTTATCAAGGGCAAATTACAGAAAAAAGCCCCTAGCCCCAAAAGAGGGCCAGAAGTAATTAGTTGTGAACATAGAACTAACTTTGATGATTAGAATCTCACCCTACTTGTCATTTTGAGCTTGCCGAAAAATCTGCCGCAATGGTAAGGACTTGAAGTAAATTGAAGGTATGGACATACGCCAGGAGTCGCGCCCACGGGGGAGTTTCATTTGCTTATAGACCGCAATACAATTGCTCCTAATAAATGAGTACGCATTTTGCAAATGCGCACTAGCAGGGCTTGATTGAGAGTATAGACACACGCCAGGAGACGTGCGCCAGCGTTGAAGTAAATATAAAACTAGCTTTGATTATTAGTACCTCTCCCCATTTGTCATTTTGAACGCAGTGAAAAATCTGTTGGAGTTACGAGGAGTTAGACTTGATTGAGAGTATAGACACACGCCAGGAGTTGTGCGCCAGCGTTGAAGTAAATATAAAACTAGCTTTGATTATTAGTACCTCTCCCCATTTGTCATTTTGAGCTTGCCGAAAAAATCTGCCTCAATAGTAAGGACTTGAAGTAAATTGAAGGTATGGACATACGCCAGGAGCCCACGGGGGAGTTTCATTTGCTTATAGACCGCCATAAAATTGCTCCTAATAAATGAGTACGCATTTTTGCAAATGCGCACCAGCATATTATTAGTATCTTCCCTATTTGTCATTTTGAACGCAGTGAAAAATCTGCTGGAACTGTATGTTTTTGGAATGGACTGAGGGAATGGACACACGCCAGGAGTCGTGCGCCAGCAGATGTGTGTCTTTTTATAGGGAGTTTCATTTGCTTGTAGATCGCAATACAATTGCTCTTAATAAATGAGTACGCATTTTTGCAAATGCGCACCAACATATTATTAGTATCTTACCTATTTGTCATTTTGAACGCAGTGAAAAATCTGTTGGAGTTACGAGGAGTTAGGCTTGATTGAGAGTATAGACACCCGCCGAGAGTTGTATGCTAGTGGTTGCCCATAGACCGCCATACAATTGCTCCTAATAAATGAGCACATATTTTTGCAAATGCGCATCAGCAAATGACAAAGTCACGCTTTTTGTTGTTTATAGTGAGAGCCTATTACACACTACTTTTATCCAATCCATAGCGTCCTCCTCCCAAAAGATACAGCACAATAGCTACCATCAATAAATGAATCGCAGGGGCAGTATTGAGGTAAGAATCTTTGTGTAACACATGCACCCCTACAATGGCCACTATAAAATTACCAATCATCAACAAACTCATAAATTTTACCTTGTAGCCAATCAACCAACCGAGTCCAGCCAACATTTGTATATACACTGAGGCAATGGCACAAATGAGAGGAAAAGGAAATCCCATTTTGGTCAAAAATATCTTGAACTCAAGCATACGTTCCCAGGAAACGATATTATCGATGACTCCATAAATGAGGCGAAAGCCAAAGGCAAGGCGAAGCAGCAATAAAGCAATTGATTTGTGATCCATGGCTAAGAGTGTATTAGGAATTATGATCCAAAATACAATTTATAGCTGAATAACTGCAAGGAAAGGGAGGTAAAAACATTGCTTGAGGCCACAGCGAGAGCAACCTCAAACAATCAAAAAATTACTTAAAAGGTATGAGTTCCATCACCGCTTTTGTAGGGCCGTTTTGAGGCGCTAACAGAATTTTAGAAGACGAAATACTTTGAACTGTAAACTTTAGTTCTTTTTCTTCGCCTTCTTTTGGGATTAGCTTTTTCGGGTCTTTTCCTGGAACCCAACGTGTAGTTCTATATTTGGTCGTCAGTGTTTTATTATCAGCACTCAAAGACCAGGAACCCTTTTTAGAATTATCAATAACCCCTAAAAGGTAAGTACCATCCGTTTTAAATTCTTGAGCAAAATCTTTTACGATATCTTTTAGTTTGGCTTTATCCTTATCCGAAGTTTCTTCCACAGTTTTACCTGAAGCCTTGATAAAAGACTCAACACTGGGGTGCCATTTTTTAGAAGTAAGAATGTCCTTTGGACTTTTACTTTGGCAATTGGCCATAAAAATAATAATGAATGCCATTAAGGCCATTTTGTTGAAATATTGCATTGCTTTACTATTTTAGTTTTGGCAAATATGGCTATTGGGTGGCGTACTTGAGTCCATATTTATTTATATGGACTTAAAACCTAGAGTATTGTTTATTTAAAATAATAAAGCTTAGTACCTATTGTGTGGGTGTTTTCGTATATGTGAGCACAAAAAATCATCTGTATCATGAAATCATTTAAGCATATTGTTTCTCAAGAATCTCTCAACCAAGTTAAATGCAAACTATCAGCAGAACATATCTCAGGGAGTCAAAATAACCAAAGCATTGATACCATTACTTGCAAGGGTAAACACCAATGGATTCAAGAGTTTAAAAACCCAATGGGAGGCTATGGAATGTTCCGTGGCGTACATTTTTTGAGTTTTACCAGCGACTATTTTGGCTTTGTACAAACCTATGAGCACGATCGTGGAGGGCATGTAGATCAATTTCTCCATATGTTAGACATTCAGGGAAACTTATGTTGGTCTTTCGCTTGTAGCGATTTAGACTTGAGCCAAGGAGTAACATCTACAAACAAACTTTGGCTTTTTCATTCAGATACTCGGAAACTTGTCAATAAGCCATCCCCAACATTTTACTCAAAAATATTGGTACAGTTAGATTTGGCTTCTGGCCAGGAAGATTTTCATCAGGCATTCACTTTACTAACAGGTTTAGAAATACTCAAGCCCGATTTGCAAGAATGGCTGGAGGTATATGGCAATCCTGCCAAAGTAGAATTATTAGAAAAGCGAGGCGAAATTCTGATCCAGTTTGCCGCACGTTCGTCACAAGGTAACACTCCACAAAAAATAAAGATGGCTTTTGGGGAATTACTGGAATATGTGCAGCAGTCTCAGAGTAGCAATGGTTCAAAGACATAAATTTGCCCTTGAACCACTATGAGGGAGTTATTTGATCATCATAATCATTAAAATGATAGAAATTGCCATATTCAAAGGTAGGCCCCACCATACCCAATCATTGTTGTTTTTAGCAAAAACAGTATTTTGAATAAACTCATCTACATATTCAAATAGCTTTTGAACAGCGTCGTCTCTATGGCCTTCCCGAACATCACTTTTGAGTTCTATCAGTATGTCCATAAATGGGACTAGTTCGAGGGTAAATGTGATTCCCCATCTGATTAGTCTTGGTAGTTTTTGAAATTCTTCATGGACCAGTTTACTAAAATCAATGGTTTGAGCCAGTGCTCTATTGTCAAGTTGAGTATTGTTTTCAAACAATTTTGCCGATTTGTCTATAACCTTGCCACACACTTTTAAAAAAAACGGCTCCAGGCTTTGGTAAATAAATTGAATAGTATTGAGTATGATATAGCGATTTACCCGATAAATAGTATAACTAATGGCTCCAACTCCTACCAAAGCTACCAACAACAACCCGATGATGCTGATTGTATTGACGGTACTGAAAAACAATTTGATAATAGCAGCCAAAAAAAGTAAGCCATTGACTACCCCAAACAAAAAGGTGAGGCCAAAAAAATGTTTAACCCCATCGATGCCAAGTTTACTTCCTTGCCTTATAAGTTTCCAGGGAGAGTCTATCTGCTCCAACAAACGAAGCCTATTGTCAGAGGCCATTTGTTGATTATTCTGTTCGTCAGTATCATATCTTCTTGTCATAAATGTGGAAATTAAGATTGTACGTGTTGATCAAATGCTGTATGAAACCTTAAAGAGATTTTAGTATAATTTTGTTTGCGCAGAATCCCTCAAAAACAAAGACTTCTAACAGTTTTATTGTCAGAAGCCTTTAACATGTGATCATCAAAAATAACCTTTGAACCTACCTGGTAGAACCTTGCCTTTCTCTTTCTTCTTCAAGTGTTTCTACACTTTTATCCAGTTTTTTTACCCCTTTAAACAAGTTATTAATAGAGTTGATCAGCATTAATACTCCAATCAAAATCACAAAGTGTTCTTTTTTGAAGTGCAGACTGCCAACATCTTGTATAATAACCTTTACCGAGTCGTAAATACTAACTCCTACGAGGGCAATACTAACTAATAGCTGATAAATGGGATTGTTGGTGAGCCAGTCGATGTCATGTAAAATCTTTTTAAAAAATGATTTCATAACTTTCCCATTTGTTCTTCTGGAAAGTTAACAATAAATTTTCTTTTTATGATGTTTTTGCAGCTATCACACAAACTTTCTGGCTCATTATCGATGGTTTTCATCGATTCCCGGGCACTTTGCATCACACAATTACGATGAGGGCAATGTCGTAGGTTTAGGTTGTGTCCCAACTCATGGATGGCGATTTTTCGCAAACGAGTACGCATTTGTGCCAAGTTTGCATAACGATATAACCGATGAGTAGATACAATACAAGTAGGCCCTGGGCGATACCCCAGCCCAAAAATACCCCAATCGGTATAAAGCCATTTCGGTTTTTTGGGTTTCGTAACTGAGATATCCTGATGAGTCAATCCAATGACATAATCGTACTTCGATGACTTAGTCTTTCGCAAATAAGCAATTAGGCTATCAGCCCGATAACGTACTGGAAGTTGTAAATGATATTTTTTGAGAATGTGGGTATTTTTGGCGTGTATAGGAAGAGGAATATCAGGGAGGATAATCACTTTTAATCCGTAATAGCGTTCAATCCCTTTTTTTACTTCCAAAACCGACCCTTTGTCTATGCCCTTAAAGGGCTGAATGGCAACTTTGATTGCTTTTTTGGGTAAAAAAGTAAGTGTTCGTCTGGGCGCATGGTAATAATCATAATATACAAAGCTTCCGGTTGCCCCCAATATAAGTATCAGGGCAGTTCCTAAAATTATCTTCTTTTTCATAGTGTTTAGTGTTTCGCAAGAAAGACAGTGTTAGGAGTAGCTAGTTGCAAGGTGTTTTCTATTTTTTACGAAGCCAATCAATCCGGTAGATCAGCCCAATACCTAGATTAATATTATACTGAGGTGAATCTTCTAAAGTGGCCAATCCTACCCCTGGCACATAATAACCATTGCGCGAAAACTCATCTTGGCGAAGACCATTCAAAGCAGGGTTAACCGTAACATTGACAGAAAAATCAAACTTTAAATCAAGGTTGGCAAACAAAGGAATTCTAAAATCTAATAAAGCTTCTAGCCCAAGACCAGTGAGCCAAATGTTATAAGGAAATAATATATTGTCGCCAAAGTATGAACCACCAATATTAAACCCACCAGTTTCGTGCAAGGCATAGTATATTAATCCAACTCCAGCCATTACCCTTCCCTTACGGCCTTTGGGTGAGTATTTTATACCAGCACGCGTGTAAAACGATTCATTCCAATAATCTAAATTTCGTCTTACCCTTCCTTCTAAACTAGCGTATCCAGCGTATAAATAAGTTCGGAGGGTCGGGGTTATGCCATAGTCAACATTCAACTCCAAAGCCTTGTTTTCGCGTTGATTATTAACATTAGGATTAAATATGATCAAACTACGTATTACTTCAGTTCCTATCCATAGAGATCTATAATTATGATCACTCTTAGTGGTATCCGGTTGAGCAAAACCAACAGAACTAATACAACTAACCAAGCAAAGGGTTTTAAAAAATAACGAGGAGTTCATATACATCTCTAGAGGTTTGCTGAATGGCAAAAACATTATTGAAAGAAGCGGGAGTAAAGGAGGTTTGAGGTGATAGTATGACATTGTTTAAGTTCATACCAAGGCCACATTCGGGATCATCATCAAACTGAAAAACACGATCGTAAGTCACAATCAAAGTATCTACGGGTTGATTGTTTCTTTCAAAAACATAAGTGATTTGATCTTCTACTGTAGAAAAAGGCAATTGATAGTCTGTACCATTCAAGTTAAAATCAATATTATCCTTGATTTCATTTTTACCATCTATCGCGTATACTCTACTATATTCAGGGTTTACAGTTCGGTTGGTAATTGTATCTAAAAAAGAAAGGTGAAGTATCGGTTCCCCAGTAGTACCAGTACAAGTATCTCCACAGCTACTCAGGGCAAAAAGTCCAATCAAAAAAATGAATTGGATAACATAGAAATGTTTCATTTATTTTAGCGTTTGATTACTTACTTCTACTACGTATCAGTTTAAGCAAAAGTCTCAAAGCTGAGAGTTCCACTTGCTTGCCTAAAACATTACAATCATTCAGATTACAAATCAATAAATAAAAAGTGATTAGCGTCGATTTTAAGTTTGATTACTTATTCAAAGTAAAGTAATAGGCGGAAGCCTCAATGTTTATAATTCCTCCAGCTCCTCGCGAAAACCTCCCGAAAGTATAGGAAAACGAAACCAACTACGAGGATCAATGCTATAATCATCCAAATGAAACGAAGGAGCAAAACGTTCTCGTTTCCATTGATTACGGCTCCAAAGTTGAAAAAACTTACGAATGTGTTCTTTCAATAAGTCTTCGTCTTCCACTCCTTGGGCTTGTAAGGTAGCGAATATTTGCTGAGGTGATTGCCGTTCGTGAAGCGCCAAACGTTCAATGGCCTGTAAAACTTCATAAGGCATCAAGTCCTTTTCGTCGGTTTGAGACTGGTTATTTTCATCATCTTTAGGACGTAGTTCAGCAGTAGGTTGTAAACCGTTCACATGTTTGAGTTCTTGGTAGCCCAAACTGGTTTCAGCCCACCGTAACCATTCTCTTACAAAATGTTTATCTACTCCAGCAATGGGTGAAATACTGCCAGAAGTGTCCCCATCCATCGTAGTATAGCCTACGCTGCCTTCGCTACGGTTAGAAGTAGCAATGAGTAGTGCTCCTTTGATATTGGTAAGCATCCAAATAATGGGAGAGCGAGCCCTGGCCTGAATATTTTGTAGAGCAATATCGTGTTTGTGCCAACTCAGGGTTTGGTTAATGATATACTCTATTTTTTTAGAATAACTCGTTACGTCCTCCTTGATGCTCCAATGATGAAAGGTAGCCCCTAAATCTTGTGCTAACAACTTAGCTGAATTGAGGGTTTGATAACTTGAATTATCCGAAGACTGATATACACAAGTGAGTAGATGTTTGGTAAGGTATTTTATAGGAGGGTTTTCTTCTCGCAAAGCATCTTCCAGGGCTTCGTTGTCTAGTTGGATCTTAGACTTTTCCAGAAATTTTTCCCAGCCTAATTCGTTCACCCCTCTTTTGACCATCTCACCCACCATTACTGCACAAGTAGAAGAGTCTGCACCACCCGAAAGCGACAATACAAACCCATTACTACGACTTTTGCGCATATAATCAAACAAAGCAAGAGAAAGCGCTTTGACAAATTCTTCATTTTTGGGGATTGATACAGGACCGACAGGAGTATCTGAGCTTTCTGGATTCTTAAAGTCTATATACGCCGAAGTAAGATTTACATTATCAAAAGAAAGCAATTCATTACGACGAATGACCTGATCGCCTTGGGTAATAAAAACTTGTCCATCATAGATCATCTTACCCGCTTCGTTACCAAGCAAGTTGCAATACACATAGGAAGGAGCTTTGGCTGCCAACATCAAAGCTTCACGATCAGCCGCTTTGCTAAAGGCAAAATGACTGGCACTGGGGTTGAGAATTAAATGAACTTTACGTTTATTCAGTTGGTGAGAAGGGCGTTTTTTTCCGCTCCAGGCATCCTCACAAATCTCGAAGCCGATTTTTATATTTTTGGCGAGATATATCAAGTCTCCAAATGGGTACTTTTGCTTGCCCACCTTAATCGTTTCTACCCGCCCTGATTCCCAAGGTTTAAACCAACGAGGCTCATAATGCACTCCATCATTGGCCAAGTTTTGCTTGGCTGAAAACCCCAATATTTCCTGATTGTTCAACAAACACGTACAATCATATAAATCTCCCTCAAATCTGATGGGTAAGCCCACTGCTACTACAATATCAGTACACCATTGCTGAATTTGCTTGAGCTGATCCATCGCTTTAGTTGCGACCCAATCACTCAAAAACATATCTTCACAACCATATCCAGTAATGCACAATTCAGGAAGGCATAATATGTCTACTTGCTGTTCGATGGCTTGGTTGATAGCCTGTCTTATGTTATGAAGGTTGTTCTCCCAATCCAAAGGTGTTTGGTTTAGGGTTGCTCCGCCGATTTTAAGCCTTGTCATAGAGTTAGTTCGTGATTTAGAAATTCCAAGTTAGAAGGATTCAAAAAACTTTCCAATTTTTTTATGGTTCGGATAGGTACAACAAAGCCGTTGAAAAAATTTCTTCAACGGCTTTGGTAGATATCGTTAACAATGTTGGGTGTTATGATGCATTGGTGGCTTTTTCGTCAGTGGCCTCGGTAGAACCTTCTTTTTTGTCTTCCTTGATCGGCTCTTTAAAAAATCGCCGTTGCATAATCAAAATAATGGCTACCCCTATAAAAATGGAAGAGTCAGCAATGTTGAATATAGGCCATAATGCATAATACTGTCCTCCCAGCCAACTAGGTAGGTGACCCTCCCAGATGTCTAAATAAATCATATCAATTACTTGCCCGTGAAACCAGGAAGTAGGAGCACCAGCGGGGGCATTGCCTAAAAACACACCATAGAAGGTGCTATCTAGTACATTGCCAATAGCTCCTGCCAGAATGAGGGCCACACACCATACTAAACCTGAGTGTGCTTGTTTTTTTACCAATACCGACATATACCAGGCTATTCCAACGGTAGCCAACAGCCTAAAGAGCGTGAGAATTAGTTTTCCATACGAAGAACCAAGCTTGAGGCCAAATGCCATACCTGGATTGAGCACATAATGGATTTTAAACCAGTCGCCAAATATTTTGATTTCACCTGGTAGACCTAAATCCATATTGTAATGCACCAGGAGTTTTACTGCCTGATCGAATATAATGACCGCCAGACTCAGTAAATAAAATTTATATAATTTGTTCTTTTTCTTCATATCACACACGTTTTACCTTGCCACAACTACATCATTGCTGAATATCTCTTTCGGCGTTTTTTGGCAAAGAAATGCTTTTGGCGTACAATAATAATAATAACTCCGATAAAAATGGCGGCATCAGCAATATTAAAAACAGTAGCTGGGGCATATTTTCCTCCAATAAAGGGCAACCAACTTGGAAAATAACCACCCATCAAGTCAATGTAAATCATATCAATTACTTGCCCATGAAACCAGGGAGTGAGGGTGTCAGGTTGAGCATTGTCTAACAACACCCCATACACAGTGCTATCTATCAGGTTTCCTAAAGCTCCTGCCAAAATAGCTGCTATACAATACACTAAACCAGAATGAGCACGACGCTTGATAAGTTTGCTCAAGTAGTATGCAATACCCAAAGTAGCTAACAGACGAAACAAGGTAAGGGCGAGTTTGCCATAAGTAGCTTCCCATTCTATCCCAAAGGCCATTCCAGGGTTTAACTGATATTGAATCTTGAGCCAGTTTTTAAAAATCACGATTTCTTGTAAAAAGCCATGCCCTACATAAAAGTGTACCCATAGTTTGGCGCTATGGTCCAAACCAATGATGAGTAAAATGAATAAGTACACTTTATATTTTTTCACACTTCAAAAACGTTTTGGCTTGCTTTTTCTTTTATCCCTGACAAGGTAAGGGGATTTTAAATTTCAATCAGGAATTACAAAAATACAAAATGTTTCCTAAACCAGTTTTATTATGGCGTAATGTATAATAATGATCAATTATGAATTATATTTCTAGTGGTCAGTGATCAATGATGAATGGTTATTTTATTGTTCTATTGTTTCGCTACGCTTATTGTTAAATGGTTACGCGATGTGCAGCGGGAATAACTATCGATTTTGCAAATATGATAGTCAATTATGAATTGATCAATTATATCCGCTTCGCGCCACCCTTGTTCCCTGCTCCACTCTACGCTTCGCGTCATTTTTCACTTTTCACTTTTAGTTTTTCACTTAATAAGCTCCCAACTATTACCTAAAGTTTTAAAACCTATAGACTATATCTTGAAAAAATATAGTATCTTTGCAGCCCAAAACCAATCGATAGACGAGTTCTATCACTCACGGTAATTTATTTTTTTACATATGGTAAGAATCAGATTAGCAAGAAGAGGGCGCAAAAAGAAGCCTTTGTACGATGTAGTTGTGGCCGATCAAAAGGCACCACGTGATGGTCGCTTCATCGAAAAAATTGGAACTTATAACCCACATACTGTTCCCGCTACTATTGTATTAGACGAAGAAAGAGCATTGAAATGGGTATTGAACGGGGCACAGCCCACCGATACTGTTCGTGCGATGCTTTCTTATAGAGGCGTAATGTTTCGCAAGCACCTTGAAATCGGAGTAAGAAAAGGAGCGATTA
Organism: Microscillaceae bacterium; assembly: GCA_003483885.1. Classification (GTDB taxonomy): domain Bacteria; phylum Bacteroidota; class Bacteroidia; order Cytophagales; family Microscillaceae; genus Microscilla. Next base: position 4,607 of record DMXI01000701.1, on the reverse strand, counting down.
CGGAAGAGCAAGCAACTCAAAAGTTTGAGGAGTGGAAGTCTAACAAAGATGCTAAAGTAACTGCACGTATGGATAAGTTGTCTTCTGACAAAGAAGCAGCGAAGAAAGCACGCCTTGATGCTGAAGCTCAGGTAAATGCAAAACGTGCTGAAGCACTTAAGAAAAAACAAGAAGAGGCAGCTAAAGCAGCAGAAGCAGAAAATGCAGATGCTGAAGGCGAAGAAGGTGGCGATGCAGAAGCAACTGCTGAAACCAATGAGGCCGAAAACGCAGAATAAAACACGCGAATTTTTCAGAAAAATTACTTGTTCATTCTTAACCTTTGCTTTTAGACACAAAGCAAAGGTTTTTTTATATCAAATTTTACCAAATACCTTTAAGAAACAATATCTACTATGACTTTTGACGATTGTTATGAAGTAGGGTACATTGCCAAAACCTATGGGGTAAAAGGCGAAGTACACGCTGTGTTTGATGTAGACAACCCTGAAGAATATCAGGAGTTAGAATCGGTCTTTTTGGTGAATAAAAGCCAGCAATTAGTGCCCTATTTTGTAGAAAACGTACGTTTTGTGCAAGGATACGTGCGCCTTAAATTTGAAGAAATAGACGATGTAGATACCGCTAGGGCATTGGTAGGTAATAAACTCATGCTACCCACCGATATTTTGCCTGAAACCGATACCGAAGAATACTATTTTCACGAAATACTTGGCTATAAGGTGGTAGATGACGAAAAAGGCGAGATTGGCCCAGTGGTACAACTGTATGATTCTACCAACCAGGATTTGATTGGGGTAGAACATCAAGGCAAAGAAGTACTTATTCCCTACATCAAAGACCAAATCATTCAAACCCTGGATCACGACCAGAAAATCATTCACGTAACGTTACCAGGAGGGTTGCTGGATGTGTATTTGGAAGAGTAAAAGCATCTCTGAATGCCAAAGATGCTTTTACTTTGATTTATTTAATTACAATTAAACGTTTTGTCGTTTTACGATCGTCAACTTGTAAAGTAAGAAAGTACACTCCTGACTTTAATGCCTTGATATCAAAAGTTTGTTGATAATGCCCTGTGTCTAAAGATGCCTGGTTGAATAATTTTTTTATTGTTTGTCCACTAACATCAGACAAAGTAATGAAGACTGATTGATTTATGTTGTCTACTTGATAACTTACTGTGATTTGAGTACGGGCTGGATTTGGGTAAATATTAAACTCCTGATATTGATGCACTTGATTGGCCTCTACTACTGCACGAGTTGATCTTTGTCCATTATTGTTCTGAATTGGCTGAGGTACACAACTTTCAACAATTTTTGCTTCAAGGTTTCCGCCAGGTACCACTTCAAAACCTGGTTTTAAAATAACCTCTTGTTCAGCTTTCAAAATCAAGTTTTTGCCGTTGTCTACGATGTGATTTTGAATAATGATTTGATAATTAGAGGTATACTCTTTATCTGCTACAATATCTTCATAACATTCAGTAGTGATATAACCTTCTTCATCTATATATTCCTCACAAATAAGCTTATCCTCGAGAAGTAAAAAGTGAGTTTGTTGGCATTTTAATAAATAATACCTTTGATAAAATGCTGTATTACGCATGGCTTCATACTGCCCATTCGTAAAAGATGTTTTACAATCCACTGGAAAATAACTCATGAAGTTATTGTTCAATGGGCTATAAGCTTGACCATTTGCGTCAAGGTCAGTACCTACATATTCACAAGTACCGATATTTACTTTGGTGATTCTACAACCTATCAAGTTATCAATGACACCACTTACTGGATCGGCGGGAGTATCACAAATTCTATCCCCTGTTGTAGAGCAATTTGATCCATTAGCCAATTCGTTAGTTTTGTAGGCACAGTTACCAGGGCCAAAAGTGTGTAGTAAACCAAAGAAATGTCCCATTTCATGGATTAAGGTATTATTGGAAGCACTATAACTTTGAAAGATAACATTATAGATTCTACTGCTAGGCAATGAGTTAAAGACTGTTGTTGGTGGTAGGCGTGTATAGGCGATTCTTCCAAGTACATTTTTCGAGTAATATAAATTAATGGTTTTTGGCTCGAAATGGTTTTGAGTAATTTCATTTTCTTTAAGAGAAACGTCATTATTGTAATAGTCGTCTTCTGCAATGATATTCACATCCCCTACTTTATAGAACCTGATGTTCATATTACTAAATGTTTGGTTCATCTCGCTTATTTGCTGTGCTAAATTTAGTTCATCAAATGCTACATCTTTTGAACCATCAGATTTAGTAATAAAATGAACTTTAAGAGGTACAAAATAAGTAGTGCCTGTAGTTCTCATGTTCTGGGCCATAGAGGAGGGTGGAGCCAATTGATAAGTTAAGGGTGTTTCGGTACCACATTGCTGAGCCTGAAGTTGACCTATAAAATAAGTGAAAAAAATAGATAAGAGTAATTTTTTCATCTTAATGAAGGATTTAAAAGTTTGATACTAAAAAATGAAAACAGGCGATGCCTGTATATTTAAGTTATAAGTGAGTGTTATTTACTTTTTCTCCAGCATTTTTTCCAACTTCTCTACACGCTTAGCCAACGACTCATACTTTTTCATCTTCTGCTTCAAAGCGTCGTTCTCTTTTTTCAATTGGATAGTGTATAAGGTAAGTTCTTCAATTTTCACCATTTGGATTTTATGCATTTTGCCTAAGTCTAGGCCTTCTTTGACCAAAGTGGCGGCGGAGGGTACTCCTGGTAAGTGTTTGTGGGCTTTGAGGTAGGTTTCTACTTCTTGTAGGGTAGGTAGCTTATAAGTGGGTTCAAATACATAATCTCCCCATCCATTTTGAGACGCAATGTCTATTTTTGCTTTTTCGGCACGAATGCCTCCTTTCACAAATAACTTAAAACTGTTATCACTACCAAAGTTGGAAACACCAATACCTAGCTTACCATCCATCACTTGTACATTGCCATTAAGCCAATGACTACTATCTGGGAGCTTGTCATAAATCTTTACATTACCTCCATTGTCATTCAAATTTGCATCACTTGTACTACCAAGATGTAAGGTAGTATATTGGTACCTCAAGATTTCAAATGTGCCTGCACTTACGCCAGGAGTTGCTTTTACCCAAAGTTGAGTATTGTTTCCAAAGTTGATCACAGCAAATTGAGGTTGATTATAGGCACCATACCCCATCGTTTGGTGTCGTTGAATAGCGTACGTTTTAGCATTGATGAAATGAATCTCTCCTTTAGCTATGGAAGGGTTATGCGCTGTGGCGTGATTGTAGACATATTCTATAAAAGCATGACGACCACCCATAGAAGCCACCAAATACCAATTACCATCACCAGGTAAATTAAAGCTTTGTGCACTTGCTTGTGCGAAAAAGCTAAAAGTGAGTAAAGTTGTAAAGAAAGTTTGTTTGATCATTTTCATGAGAAATAAATATTTAAAAGTTTGATAGTTATTATTTTTTAAGGGTGAGCAGTGCTCATGAATATATACAAGATAGGATTAATACTGAAGGACAAAAATGAAAAAGATTTTTGTAACAGATTGACTATGAGGGAGAAAAAAAGTAGGAGAAGTAAAAACTGCCAAGTAATTTACTCGGCAGTGGTAGTGTTGTCTTGTATTTTTTGCGAAACCTCTTGCTTTTCCTGATTGCGAATGGCTTCGCGTTGTAGGTAGCGGTCTATGAGGTACTCAATGGGTTTTAGCAATAAGGCAATAAAACCTTTCAAGCCAAAGCTAATCCAACTAACATAAGTAGGAGGGAGCTCTGATCTCTGAGCTTGGGTTTCTATAAAAGGTTCGAGAAGTCCTTCGGATACGATGAATAGCAACATTGCTGCAATAATGGTGATTGTTGCTGCTCTTCTACTTAATCGAGTTTTGGTGAGTTCATCAATGGTATTTTGAAGGAGGAGGTTTTGCTCATTAAGCTGTTCGTTAATCTTTTTGATCTCCTCTGAGCGCTCCGATAAAGTATCGTTGGCTCGATTCAGCTTATTTTGCAAACGGTCACTGATGTTAGTGATTACTCTGGTATCGCCTAGCAGGCTTTCGTAGTGTTTACACAACTCTTCAAAATCCTGCCGGGAGATAGAATCAGATTCGACAGTTTGTTCAAGGATTTCTTTTGCTTGATTAAGTGCTTTAAATTCTCTTGTAAAAACATTAGAGGAATTAGCCATGTTGAATATTTTCCCTGTCTAAACTAGTGCTGATGCTACTTCATAACTAATTCAATGTCGAGATTTATTAATGATTTGAAATCGTTCCCCGACTCTTCCATATCCTCATCTCCCTCATCGAAATACCACTTGATTTCAGTAGCATTATTAGTATCTTTTAGTGTTTCAAGCTTTCGCAACAAATCCAAAATACATTTGGAAGAACTTGTGTTGAAGTACTCCAAATTAAAGATCACAGTTGTGTTATCTTTAGGACTTTGAACATAGTTGTCAACCCAGTCGAAAAGAGGCTTGTAAAAAGTAATCGAGTTTTCAGGGATAGATCTTCCTGAGAGTTCTAATTTACCTGCCTGGGCATCAAATGAAACGTATGGGGTTCGACCAGTCCCTTCTAGAACAATGTTTTCCATTTAT
>DMXI01000466.1 GCA_003483885.1 Microscillaceae bacterium | reverse complement strand
CCGAACAAGGTAAATTTAGTAAGAGATATATTCCTGCATTGTGGGACTTTTTGGTTATACTGGGGATTGCTTTAATAGGCCTAAGTTGTATGGCTTTTATTCCTAAAATAGCCCCACAAGCCCTGGAAAATTACCAACAAAAGAAACCAAGAGAATCCGATGAACTCAAAGAAATGTTAGCGTTGCTTAATCCAATAGGTGATTTTAAAGCAATGGCTATTATTTTTTGGGTCAATGCCTTAGTATATATTGTATTGCTTTTATTAGGAATAAACTTCCTTGCCCCTACTGCTCAAGAACTTTTGCAATATGGAGGAGTGAGCAGGCCAACAATATTAAAAGGACAATACTGGCGATTGATTACTGCCAATTTTATTCACAGTGGCTTGCTTCACTTACTATCCAACATATATGCATTGGGGTTAGTTGGTTTTACTCTCCACTATTACTTAAAAACCTACCAATCATTGTTATTGTATTTTCTCTGCAGTATTGGTGCTTGTCTTAGCAGTATTTACTGGCACGAAAACATAGTGAGTGTTGGTGCTTCTGGGGCTATTTTTGGTCTTATCGGAGTATTATTGAGCCTCCATATAACATATAAAATATCCTCAAAGGACATCAATGCTCCTTCTCCTTGGCTTGCGCTCATTCCATTGGGCGTTAGTCTTTTATTAGGATTCGGAGCTGTAGGTATTGATAATGCAGGTCATGTTGGAGGGTTAATCACGGGCTTTTTGTTAGGTATACTCATAAGTCTATTCAAGTGGATATCTATCACATCGGATGAGAAATCATAAATTATTTAAGTTTACAAACACCATCTAACCGCCCAATTTATAATCATATGAATTGGGCTTTTTACTTCAAGAGCACGACAAATAATTAAAAAAGGCTCGATCAATTGTCTCTTTGATCATTAGCTCCTACCATTCCTCCCCAAAAAACCACCGTTGGTTAACCAAGCCAGCAGAGCATTGGCTTATCCCCTACTTTTGGTCAATAGTTCATCATTTAAGATTTAAACTATTCAACAATTATGAAAAAGACTTTAAAGTATTTCTGTCTATGGGTGGTTTTGTGCACGTTCAGTAATCAAGTGTTTGCCCAAAAATCAGGTAAGTTTTACGCCTTTACGACCAAAGGCACCAACAAAAAAGCCAAGGTTCAATACGACGCTGGCAAAGGTCGTTTTGAGGTAAAACTTCGCGGCATGAAGGCCTTTACCTACAACTTTAAAAGAAACACCGAAATTGCCAATTTCAAAGGGGGTCCAGATTTGCCTTTCAAGGTTTACTATGGCTCAGGAGCTTTGTATTACTACTCGGATGGTTCTATGCTGATTTGTGATCTTCAGGGTAATAAAAGGGTAGGTTGTGATCAGATCAAGTTTGAACCTAAAGATCAAAATGATAAAGCAGGTGTAGTGTTTTTATCTGCTGATAAAAATAAGGTAGCCGCTATGACTAAAGAGAAAGCGCAAAAAATGGTAGTAGAAGCCTTGCAAAGTACCTGTAAAGTGCTACGCGCTATTGATCTAAAAGACATTGCTAAGATGGAATTGCCTAAAGAAGGAATGAAAAACCCCAAACTACTGGCTAAATCTATAGATGCAGCCAAGGCATATATCAAGAAAAGGCACTGGAAAGAAGTAATCGTAGGCGGGTATTTTTATTCAAAAGACTGGAAAGCAGTACGCAATAAATACTCAAGTGTGGTGATTGGTCGTCGTTTCTATGTGGTGGCGTTGATGAAAAAAGGTTCTCAGTGTAAATTTGGTTACTTTACCATTCGTCAAAACTCAAACGGAAAAAACTTCGGAGAGCCATTCTGCGAAGCACAATCCCGCATTTATGAAGTTACTTGCGATAAAATGAGTAAAAAGCTTGGTAAGTAGGGTTATCAAGTTCAGGCGTTCTGCTTGTGAGGAACGCCTGTGTTTTTCTATATACAAGTTCTTATCAGTCCAAAACACTTTCCTTACACTCCTGCCCTTTTAATACCATTTTCTCTTTGAGCTATTCGCAGTTTTGCTAAAGTATCAGGCCTACTCAAAAACACCTCTTGGTTATGTGGGTTAATTATGAGTAAAAAACATTTATCTCTACTTTTACTTAACCAAAACAAGAAACTATCATGAGCAAAACCTACGATGTCATCGTTTGGGGAGCCACTGGCTTTACCGGGCGCCTGGTCGCGGAATATTTATTGAAACAATACGAGGTGGGCAAGGAGGTAAGCTGGGCTATAGCCGGACGCAATAAAGCAAAGCTGGAAAAAGTGCGTGAAGAGCTCAATAATGCCGAGATTCCACTGGTAGTAGCTGATAGCCACGACCGCGAATCGCTGGAAGCGATGGTCAAACAAACTAAAGTAGTATGTACTACGGTAGGGCCTTATGCCTTGTATGGCAATTTACTCCTGGAGCTTTGCGTAGAGCATTCGGTAGATTATTGTGACTTGACGGGCGAGGTGCAATGGATGCGTCGTACAATTGATGCCCATCATGAAAAGGCTCAGGAAAATAAGGTAAAAATTGTGCACTGTTGTGGATTTGACTCTATTCCTTCGGATATGGGGGTATTTTTCTTACAACAAGAAGCCCAAAAACGCTGGGAGGCTTATGCCCAGGAAATTAAGTACCGTTTGATGGGGGCCAAAGGTGGCCCAAGCGGGGGAACCGTTGCCAGTTTGGACAATGTGGCCATTGAAGCCAAAGAAGACCCCAAATTGATGGAAGAGGTAATCTTGAATCCTTATGGCTTGAACCCCAAAGGGGAACAAGTAGGCAAAGATGTACCAGATTTGAATGAGTCGGCTTATGATGAAGATTTCCAGGCTTGGATTGCGCCTTTTGTGATGGCCGTGATCAATACCAAAGTGGTGCGTCGTAGCCACGCCTTGAGTCATTATCCTTATGGCAAGAATTTTCGTTACGAAGAGGCCACTCATGTAGGCCCAGGATTTGTCAACCGAGTGAAGGCCAGCATTACCGCCACTGTAACCGATGCGTTATTTAATCCAGGGTCTATCCTTAAATGGGTCATAGATCAGTTTTTACCCGATCCAGGACAGGGACCTTCTAAACATCAAAGAGAAACCGGGTTCTTTAAAATCATTTTACTGGGCAAATCGGCTGATGGCAAAACCCTGAAAGTAAAGGTAAAAGGAGATCGTGACCCTGGCTATGGTTCTACTTCTAAGATGCTGGCCGAAGCCGCGGTATGTTTGGCCAAAGACCGAGAAAACCTTCCTGAAAATTTTGGGGTGATTACGCCAAGCACGGCAATGGGAGCGCATTTGCTCAATCGCTTGCAGGAAAATTCGGGGGTGACTTTTAGTGTAGTAGAAGAGTAAAAATGAACTTGTGTCTTGTGGGTGTCGCTTCGCTTAAACACCCAACAAGGGATTCGCAGTAAAACTCAAAGGCAAGTCATTACCAAAGGCTTGCCTACTTTTTGTCAATATATCGTTCCAATTCATCTACGCTTTCATTCCTTTCAGGTCGTTGACATCGCAGGTAATGTTTTGCAAAGCAGTATTTTGGCGAGCAACTACTCCTATCAACGTATCGAGCTTTTGTTCAACATTATTTAATCTATTGGAATGTTGATGCAATATTTCAGAGTGACCATCTTGGTTTTTCAGCACTTCGGCCAAAAGTTCTAGTATTTTTTCTTCGTTTTTCATATTTCTAACTGATCTTTCACAGGTCAAAAATTTGCCTACTTGAAACATCTCACAGTGAGCGTAATCACCTTAAAAAATCAAAAAACTGGTACTCTTTCATCCGTTCCTTTTTGCTACAGCTCAAAAAGGAACCAAAAACGCCGCCGCTGTAGTTTGTGTTGACTAAATCTGCTTCACTGCGTCTAAACTGCTCAAACTCGCTTTGCTCAAACAGTGAGCAGTTTCCCTGCGGGACGACTTCGTTGCTCAGATTCTTAACGCCCACAAACTAAGGCGGAAAATCAAGACCATAAATTCCAACCCGTATTTTCTCTGATATATCCAAATATTATTACTGCGAAAGGTTAGTTTCTAATTTACTATTTTTCTTAAAACGATAGAAATGACAATACTTGGAGAACTTACTTTTATTTTTTCAGTAAAGCCCTCCCCTACTTTGCTTACCTCCATTATTTAAAAATAATCACTATATTTGTATTAATATATTTAAATATGTTCATTAATAGTTTTGTAAAATGTTAGGTAAACTACTCAAAATATTTGGCGGTGGTGGTGCGGCTTACGCAAGCATCAGTGCCAGCGAACTTCAGGAAACTTTGAAAAAAGACCGCAAGGCACAATTGATAGATGTCCGCTCCCCTGGTGAGTTTCAATCAGGGCATATTTCTAAAGCCAAAAACATCAACGTGATGGCTCCAGGGTTTAAAAGTCAAATTGAGGCATTGGATAAAACCAAAACCTACTATGTGTATTGTCGCAGTGGCATGCGCAGCGCCCGGGCTTGCAAAATAATGGCTAAAAGTGGCTTCGAGAATGTGCATAACCTAAAAGGTGGGGTGATGGCCTGGAGTGGAAAATTGGTCTAAATAAATGGCGACATTGTGCTATGGTCAAATGGTGAGGCATTGTATTGGATCGTCATTTGACCATATCCCCTACCTTATTCGGCTCGTCAAGCAAAAAGATAGATTGTAATATGTCTTCCTGGTTAACGTTTTACCATTGAATGTTATAAATTAATAGGGTTTTTGACGCACCCTAAAACAATCACTCCATGCTTGCCGAACAACTGATTGCAGAAAACCTACGGACCAAAAACCCTATACTAGATTTAGGACGTTGTGGATTGGATGGTACCGAACCTGAACTATACCAGCCTTTACAACACGCCAACCATTTACATACCCTCATTTTTTCGGATTATCATAAGAGTTTTGATACTAAGGAGCAACTATATGTAGAGGTTGACACCCAAAATCAAGTAGAAAAAAATCTACTACAGCAAATTCCCCCGTATTTGCCCCAGAGCCTCCGAAAGCTCACCCTAAGTGGCGATTTCGGGGATGATTTATTCGAAGAAACTCCAGCTAAAATTCAGGATTATACGCCGTTGTTGGCGCTGAAAAACCTGATACATTTGGAAGTAAACAATCAGGAAAATTTGGATTTGGAAGTGATTGGGCAATTGACACAGCTCCGAGTTTTGACCTGCTTCCTTCAAGAAAGGCTTCATAAAGTACATCATTTGGCCAATCTTCAACAGCTAGAGTTTTTGGATGTATCGAGTACCAATAGCCAGGGAATAGATTTTGTGCAAACCTTAACGCAACTCCAACATTTTTCGGGTGATGTCAAGTCTTACGAAGAATTAGAGGTCATTGCCCAGTTGAAGCACCTCAAGACCTTGAGGTTGGGCTATAATAAAACAAAAATCACCCATATTGATTGCTTAGCTAAGCTCACAAACCTGCTAAAACTATCGCTTGGTTTCAATGAAATTCAAGATATCAGTGCACTATGCAACCTCCAGCACTTAAAATACCTGAACTTGGCCTTTAATCGTATAGATGATCTCCAAGGCTTAGAAAATCTTACTCAGTTGGTAGATCTTAGCCTGGCTAGTAATTGCCTGAAAAATGAGCATCTCAATTCTTTGAAAAATTTGACCCGTCTAAAAAAATTAGACTTAGATTCTAATGAAATTGATGATTTAGGAGCTTTAAGTCATTTAACTCAGTTAGAGGTGTTGCATATATCGGTCAAGGAAAACATTCGCAGTTTTGATTTTTTAACAAGCCTGGGACAACTAAAAGAACTCTACATAGGGCACACCAATATCCCCAGCCTGGAGGGGTTTTACCCCTTGCAAAAGCTAGAAAAATTGTATTTAGATAAAAACCATCTTGAAAATATTGAGCCTTTAGCGGCACTTACCAATCTCCAGGAGCTGCATCTCCAACACAACAATATTGAAATCGCGCATCCACTCAAGTACCTAAAAAACTTACGGTACTTAGATATCTCTAACAATGCCATCCAAGACGTTGACTTTTTAGAAAACTTAGCAGATTTGAAAACACTCATTGCTTGTGATAATAAAATTTGCTCGCTCAAACCATTGACCAAGCTAAAGAAACTAGAAAAACTACAACTGGATTTCAATGCTGCTCGCGATATAGATGCGCTCCAAGGTTTAACGAGCCTGAAGCATCTTTCCTTTATGTCTGCAAAACTGCCAAATATGGACTTTGTCAAAAACTTGACACAATTGACTTTCCTCTGTTTAGGGGCGAACAATATCCAAGATATTTCTCCGCTGGCCCACTTACCCAACCTCCGTGTTTTATTCCTGGGGTATAACCCTATTCAAGACATCAGTCCACTGAAAAGCCTTCCTAAGTATTTGGGCTTTAAATTTGGAATCGATCATACCAAGCTACCATTTCCCCCTATTTGGTATGCTTATGCTCAATGGGCAAAAAAACCATTTAGAGATTATGCGCATTTGACTGAACTACCCCAAGTGGAAAAGATTTGGCAGTTGATGCGCACCAAAGAAGAAAATAATATTCGCTTGGCGCAAGCACTTGCCAAGGGACAAGGTTGGAGCGAGGAAGATTTTAAAGTTTATCAAAAGTTATTAAATAAAAAGTAAAGAAAACATCCTCCAAAAAATCAAAGAAAACTTAGAGAGTAAAGCAATCACACTCCCCCTATTTTTGGTGTTTGAGCGGAGCGTCACCAAAAAGGTTTGCCCCAAAGGGCAAAGTTGCGGGTGTCGTTTCACTTAAACACCCGCAACAGTAGAATAACATTCAGTTGGCCCAAGAGCTTGCCAAAGGGCAAGGTTGGAGCGAAGAAGATTTTAAAGTCTATCAAAATTTATTATACTAAATATGCATCTATGAGAAAACGAGCCCTCAAAGCTCAAAAAGAGCAGGAAGCACAGCACCAGCGCGAGCTCGCCCAAAAAAAGGTGTTTGAATACGTACAAGAAGCAGGTAAGCCTTGTTCGGTGGCGCAGTTTCGAGCAATTGACAATGGTGTAAGTATTGCCCCTATGACCTCTCGCTTTTTAGGAGATCAGGTAGTATTGCTTCCTCAAGAAAGCTTGCCCGAAAATCAGGGAAAGGTCATGACTCCCATTTTGCAGGTGAATTTGACAGAAGTACCTTATCTTCCTGAAGCGTTACAAGGAAAAGCTTGGTTAAGCATTTTTATGGATTTGGAATCCATGTTGCTGGGCACTCACCCCAACGGAGAAAATTGGGTTTTGCGTGCGTATGATTCGTTGGAAGGTTTAGAAATCAGAGAAATCCCTCTGGCTCAAGTGCAGGAACAAGCAAAAAAATGGCAAGCGGCTCAAATTTCCTGGACTCAAGAAATGGATGTATTGGATATTTGCTCTGCTGAATACCATGTATTGCCTGAAAAATGGCGAAACTATCAGGAAGACATTCCCTTGAATTATTACCGCTTCAGACCACGCCAATGGTTTGATGAATCTACTCAGGAAATTGTTCAGTTTAGTCAAAGGTTTGAAGGTGACCACCAAGGAAATTGGCATGTGGCAGCTACCAAGTTAGGCGGCTTTCCTACTTATCACCAATCCGATGAATACCAGGAAGTGCCTAGTTATCCTGGGAGTTTTGTGCTACAAGTCATGAATGGTATTAAACATAAGATACTGAATCACCTGCAGGGCAAAAAATGCTTTGATTTATGTGATTGTTCTACAACTTATATTGGGTGGATTGATGGCAAATGGTGGATGGAAACGCAAACGAGTTGAACTATGAAAGACAATAAATTCACTTTTAGATGAATAATCTCAAAGAAAAATTCCTGCAATTACTCCATTCTTCGGATGAAAGCAATGTGGCGTTGGCACTACAAATCGCTGCCGGAGATCCTACTTTGCAGGCAGAAGTAGACCCATACCTTGAACTGGCTTCTTTCTTTCCAAAAGTAACCAGGCTTCCTTCTGAATCGGCCAAGATCAGGTATTTACTTTCAAAAGAGGTGCATTTAGACAATCAAGGAATTGAGTATGTCCCCCCACTGATTCATTGCTTGGCTCAAGTAAGGGAACTTTACCTGGATGAAAATGAACTCTTTATGCTTCCAACCAAAATTTCTCAATTGAAGAAGCTAGCATTATTGAGCCTGCACGACAACGAATTGACCGAAATTCCGGAAGTTATTTTCGAAATGCCCTGGTTGGAGTACCTCGATATTAGCAATAATCCCATAGAACTGGAAGAACCGCCCATAGGCTTGAAAAAAATGCAAAAATTGAGTTACTTTTCTATCTGGAATACTTCTTTGATTATGCATCAGGAAACGCTCACTGCCTGGCTGCCTAATTGCACCTTTGAGATTTAATTGCCTGGTTGATTATACCAACCACAGCTGCTCTAAAGCTTCTGCCACCTGGTCAAAACCAAAGCTTTGCAGTACCTCATCCATCTTTTGTTGGATCAACTCATTGCCAGGATTGCCCACACTGCCCACATGGATTTTCAGCCAAGCCTCGAGGTCAACCATACCCATGTGGGCAGTGTGGGCAATCCTGGCAATGAGTTGATCCAACAAAAGATGGATGAGGTACTGCAAAGC
>DMXI01000580.1 GCA_003483885.1 Microscillaceae bacterium | reverse complement strand
TGAAGAATTTTTCGTCTTCTCGGCCGAGTTCGGCAGTGAGCAAATTGATATTGACCAGGCCAAATAGTTTGAGAGGGATGCCATTGGGTAAAAAAGACGCCGATAAAGAAAAATCGTCTTCGCTTTGCCAGTGCCCATCCAGGTCTATCACTGCGTTGCCATCGGAATTGCGACGAGGAACCTCTAGTCGGGCTTTGAGGTTAGATTCGGTAACTTGCCCTTGGCTAAAGCTCAGATCAAAACGATTGAAACCTACTCGCCAAGCTTTGTTGGGGTCTTTGCCCAGCTTAAACCACAAGAAATCATCGGGGTCGATTTGACGTAGAAAGTCGTAATACTCAGTTTCATTCTCAAAAGTGAGGGTTTCGTTGGTAAACACCTCTATGGGGTACTTGAACTTAAGCTGTTGGGGACGCTCGAGGCTATTGATATGGGCCACCAAACCTTCGTGAGAAACAATGGTTTGCTCAGTACCATTGGCAATAACAGTGATCGGATAATTGAGCTGAAAGTACCGGGAATAATAGTCGGTGACTTCTCCCTGATCGTTGGTGACTTGACTGGCCCGCAAAGCAAGTGTACCTGACAAACCTCCAGTACCAATGAGTAAGCGTTCGCCGGTGATGGCTAAGGTTTGTCCGTTTTCTTGCTTGAACCACTTGGGAGGAAGGGAAAAAGTGGCTGCTTCCACAAAAAAGCCCCTAAAACTAGAATCACGCCCATCTGCATCGGCTTCTGGAATATTCGTTTTTTCACTTAAGTCTAGTTTTAGTTTCTGAATTTCTATGATGATTCCGGTATTTAGAATCTCTGATCGCTGAAAGTCAAAAGCGGCTGCTTTGTCAAAAATTATCCCTTCAAAGGTCGAGAAATGAAGGCTCCCTGCATGGAAAATAATATAAGATGATTTATCATCGATAGGTTGATTGTTGTCATCTACAGGTTTAAATACTTTTCTGGGTAGTTTTATACCCATGTTGATATCATCGATCGAAAAGGCAATTTCAGGAATTAGAATATCTTTGATATCTAAGGCTTTTACCTCCCCCAGAAAGTTTTTTACCAAAGTGGCCAATTCATCCAAAGAATGTAAATAATTGTCTACCAATACCTCCAAAAAATCTCTTTCTACTCTGATTTGACTTAATACATCATGTATATCATCGTAGTTGGCTATATTGGCTGAATAAATACTATTGTAATTGGCTACAAATAAATCTAGGGGATCCTGTGATTGGCTTTCGTGAAAGTTCTGTATAGTTGCTAAAATGAGATTTTCATAATCAAGCCCCAGCATTTCTACAATCAACAGTAAAAAGCTCTTGGGAGTGAAATCAAAAGAAGTAATAGCAGGAGAACGAAGGTATTTGAGCAATTGCCAACGGTAAAATAGGCTAACTTCAAATTTAGAGCCTGCCAGTGGATCGTTGATATCAGGTGGGTTTAATGATACCCCCATATTTGCTCCAGGTATCTCAAATAATTGAAGTTCTTTGTAATAGTATATATCCAGGTTATAGGAAGCAGTAGTACCATCGGGGGATGTATGCTTTCTTAAACTATGGTAATAAAATTTACTTAGCACTTTTTCAAGCGCTTCAGTTACAAAGCTAAGGCTTGAAGGGATCGCGTCTAAATTGACAATATCCCGCAAAGTTGGTTTATATTGTTGTGGTAACATATAATGTCTTGGTTAAATCTCTTATTTATTTTGAAGCGGTTAATACCCAATGCTGTGTTTCCATTACTTCTTAAGGTTTTTGAATGCAGCGGCATAGGCACTAGAGAAAAAACTATTGCTGGTATCATCAAAAGCGTAGCACCAGATAGGTTCAGTGGTTGATACAATTTGGGTCTGGTAAACATTTGTAGTAGGATCATGTACCACACCCTGTAAGGCTAATTTGAATTTATTGATAGCCCCTTTGGGATATACTCCTTCCTGAAACACAAAGTATATAGGATACCTTTGATCAAAGATGCTTGCTGCCTGAGTCAATGCAGTTGCTTCGTCATGCGTATAAGAAACCGAGTAAAGATGTTGGACATCTTCCTGTAATATAGTTTCAGCCGCTTGAGTATGGAACTTAATAACATCCACTACATGAGGGTCATTTACCGGTACTGGGTTCGCTGAGTTTAAGAACTTAAGAGAGTCTAGGTAATGTAAAAACGTAGCGACTTGTTGTTCTCCTCCATCTAAGCCTAAGGGATAAGAGGCTACTTGGTAATTATCTTTTCCTCCTACCTCAGTAGGTAGCTTTACAAAGCCATACATTGTTTCTCCTATCGTATCTTTTGCTGCCCCTATTTGAAGGTTGACATCTTTACCGTCCGTAATGGAAGTATTACCTAAATACCTAAGCTCACCTTGAGTATGCCAGATAGTATTCCCCTGTTCAGTGGAATGAACTGATATTTGATTAAAAGGGAATATGTTGTCGTAGCGACCTAAACGATTGAAAATGCCTGTACTAATGTTACCATTGGGTGTTTCTAAAGTGCGATGACGTTTGTTATAGGTGATTTTGAAATGATAAGAAAAAACTTGCTTATCTTTTTCAGGCACTTTTAGGCTAAACTCATTGGTATTACTTCCTGCTGCATTCAAGATTTTAAATTTGTTCTTATCACTTTTAAATGCTCCTGTAACCAAATACAAAATAGGATCAGTATTACTGCCTATTGGCAATTGACATTTAATGTCAGTCAGAGAATTATTAATAACTTCTAACCTTATTATAGGCCAATTCTGGTACTGGTAAGCAGTACTGGCACCATTGAGTTGAATATGTGGAGGGTTATTGGCTGACTTATAAGTATCGTAAAGATTGATAGAGTTTCCCAACTCATTTCTAATGTCGATATAGATGTTATTTTTAGTGAAAAACTTATCTATGATTTTTGTTTTGATCGTTTTACCTTGAATCTTTTCGACCGCTGAGCCTACATGGTTTTTGAGACTAAACTCATAAAATGCCCCATAATAAGCCGCAGGGTCGACATAGCCTAGTATTTTTTCTCTGGCAAATAACTTGTCAAACTCTCCCAGATGGTCTCCATCAGCAATATTTCCTACAAAGGGATCAACCTTTATTAAATAATCCAACATCCTAACTTCTGCTAAAGTATTCGAATGTCCAGGGTAGTCTACTACTACTTCCAAACCAAAGTTACCAGAGGTCTCAAATTCACCCAACTGCCAGCCTTCAATAATGGGTTGAAAAGTATGTTCAAATACTCTATCAATGGTTTCAGTATCGGCTAATTTATCTTCATTTTTAGTGGCTAATCCTACATCCTCTCTTTTTAAGCCTTCTGGAGTATGATTTTCTGGTGGATTCAAGTTTTGTTTGATCTCTGATTGTTGCTGGTTCCATTCATCTTTTACCTGCCACATGCGTTGCAACATGTCATTGTTTGTGGAGTTACTCTCGGTTAATACCTGTCCACTGGCGTCCAGAAAAGAACTCTTCTTTAAACCACGGTATATAAAATACTTGACTACCATTCCATTGACAATGGGTTGTTCGTCGGGTTTTAACACCAAATTGAGCAGATCAGTACCTGTTATTTCCTGAATGAATGCAGCTCCACCTACTACTGCATAGGCTTTTTGCGTTTGAGTAGAGGTAAATAAAGCCGAAGTTCTGAATTGGGTAGATTCTTGGCCTTTGACCGGGCCATAGGCTTGGGTATCTGACTGAGTCAAATGAGTAAAGTCAGTAAAAGTATGAAAAGGCTGGGTAGGGTTTTGCTGCATACCTGTAGGAATAGCGGTGGATAAGCCACAGGTGAAAACCTGGCTGCCTAATACTACTTCTGTACCCGCAGTGGTTTCGTCGATGACCTCTACGGTGACCCTAGAATGACGGCTGCTTACTGTTAAGCCACATTCAAAGAATAGATTTTTGTGGTCATTTACAGGCAAATCAGGGGTATCAGGGTTTTGTACAATCACCCAATCAGGGATACCATTAGGTACATAACCCCAATTTCCACCTCCTTCGTCTTTAAACTTAACCACTTCATCGGGTATATTCTCACCTGTGTGTTTAAGAGTGAGCTTCAAATAAGTGTTACTTACTTTATTTTTATAAATCCCAAATATTTTTGTAGCAAATGAGGTATTGACAGTAGCCCCACTAAAAGGTACTTCTACTTTGGTAGGTTGGTCTAAATGCTGGCCTGTATCATCAGTAAACCATATATAAAAAGGGGCAATGGGTTTGTAAGTAAGGTGTTTGTTTTTGGAGACATCAACCAAACTAACCTCATTTGCACCATCTCCATCAAACGGGGCAATGTGGGCCAAAATGTAGGCGTTTAGGCCTTTAGGGTTGATTTTTTTCCAGTCAATAGTGGCGTCTGAAGTATCCCAATCAATTGTTACAATGTGTTCATTCCAAGTGGCTTTATTTGCTTGATTTACCCCATTTTTTGTTGGTATTTCAACCCCTATTTCTTCTATACCTAATAAAACTATATTTTCGCCATTATCCTTACCTTCCTGATGAATCCAAGAGTCAGGAAAAGGAAAACTTGGAGTAGATGCATTGGTAAAAGCAAATAAACAACGTACAGTGGTTCCTCGCAAAGAAGGTAGGCTAGTTCCATCATTGATTACCCTAATAGAAACTTGTTGTTTTTCAGATAACTTAGGTTCATCCTTGTGTAAGCCTGACTGCTGATAAGTAGTAGGGGTAATAGGTGCAGTAGCAGGACTTACCCATATATCTGGGCTATTGATGGGATCACTGTTATTTTCATTATCTCTAATCTTTAATTTCCGAGTATCATGGTTATAGTTTTGGGCAGCTCTGACTGCCTCTAGCGCGTTTACTCTTCCATGACCATAATGCGGATTAAAATCTTTTCCGTTTCTTGTGGTCCAATCTGCATGTGTTGGGTCAATTTGTTCTGCACTATTTTCTAATAAATCTTTTACCTCCAGGGCATTGAGAGATGATTTAGCAGATAACATTAAAGCAATTACTCCCGAAACCACTGGTGTAGCAGAAGAGGTCCCTTTAAACCTTGTATCAACATCACCTGAAGGGAATAAACGTATAAATCTTATTTCATTGTTTAAATTAATAGGAGTAGATCCTGCTGCAAAGGTAATGCTGGAGGTAAAAGTAATTATTTGATCTTTTGGAGAAGCGGTGCTTGTGATATCCTCATTTTTGGACTCGATCCTCCCCCAAGCTTTAATATTCATTGGGTTATCGTGAATGATTATTTCGGCACCTTCATATAAACCTCTTGCTTCTGTGCCAGATACTGTCACTGCACTAAGGGTTATGTCTGTCTGTGTTGTAGTAGCTGTTGTAGTTATTACAGTTGCTAATACAGGTTGAAACACTACAGGGGTTCCACTGGTAGTATTGATGGATGCAGGTGAACCATTCAAAAATGTTATTGTAATTTGTCTATTTGCTGTATTAATGGCGGAGATCAAATAATCACTACCAGATGATGCCGAACCTAAACTACCTATATACACACGCCCGCCCACATAGGCTCCATCCAAGCTTTCTAATGTCAAAATATTAGAATTTGTTGTTGCCACGGTAGTTTTGGTATGTAAAGGATTAAAAAACGCTGTATTGGTATTAGGTATTGTTAAAGGGGGAGTAATAGCTACTCTTTGGGTTGCAGTGTCTACGTCAGTTACAAGGCGTATTTCAATTTGACCTACGCTTGTAGGGTCTCCTATTCCGATATATTGAAAGGGGAATATACCATTCACATTGTTGAATTCCAGTAAGTTAGAATTTATCCTTCTTCTAACAGGTAATTCCAATGGAGTAGTTGCTAATAGTTCTCCATAATGTTTTTGTGTAGAAGTCCAGGTAGCACGTTGATCAAAACCAGGTGTATCTCCTCCTGCAGGTGCTACAATGTCTACCCTACTTCCAAAGTTACTGTAGCTTGCTCTTCTTTCCATTGATAAGGAACCAGGTGTATCAGGGTCATAACTATTGCTCACAGCAGTAGCCCCTACAATAATGGGTTTATTACTTGCTGCATATTGATTCCTATATTCTAAAGGCATTGTATTAGGTATTTCCAATGAAGCACTATTATTTCCAGATCCTACTACAACTAAACAACCTTTTCCTTTGCGCCCAAAAAAGGTTAAATCATTAAAAATGGCATTTGCAAAGTCTTCGACAGTGAATACATTTGCTTTATGTGGTGATTGAATGCTTAAGGAGAAAATATCTGCATATGGACCTGCTTTCATCAACTCAATAAGGTTTTTTCCTTTGTCAGGCGCATCAGATTTTCGGGGGCTAATTAATTGGGTTAAATAGGTTTTAAGCCCTAGTAATTGCTTTATTCTTAGATTTCCTTGATACCCCCTTTTTTTACCAAAATTTTTTAATCCCGCTACATCACGAAGAGTAAAAAAGCCTAAGCGGGTTTTTTCAGTTTTGTGAGATATGCATATCAGTCCACAATTTGGAGCCACTCCTATTACACCTACTCCGTCGTAACTAGCTACCCCTACTATCTGAGCTTTGGCGGCCACAACTCCCGCAGTTTGTGTGCCATGCGGGCTGTAAAGGTGTTCCTCAAAGTTGAAATTTGATAAGTTAGAAGAGCGGTGGATAAAATATGCTATCTTATTTTTTGTAGTGTCAGTTAAATGTCCTTGAAATGCTGGATGAGTGGTGTCTATTCCATGATCTATCATGGCTATTGTAATATTAGATGAACCAAAGGCTATTTCATCAGCATCACCACTCAGGTTAGTACCTCCATTCAATAACTCCCAGGCTTCTGGGGCTTCAATAAGCTTTAAATGCCATTGCTGCTCAAAAAATCTATTATTAGGTATAATCGCCATATGATTTCTTTTTAAAGTCTGATTTAAATTTTGTTATAATTTGTAATGCTTTTCTATGGTAAGTATCTATGGTTTGATAGAATGCTCATGAATCAAGCTATTTGCTTAAAATGACAGAAAAGCAGCATTTAGTTGGGATAAACGCCTTACGGGAATTCTCGGATTTGAGAATGTAGATGATTGGGTTTCTTTAAGCATTTGCTTGCATACTTGACGAGATGATTATTTGATCGCATATTAGGATTAATATAAATTTGAATATTGTATTTACACTTATTGCTTTCTCTGGCTAAACCCGAGAAAACTTTCCACTGTACTTACCAGCGGTTACATACAAAAGACGACGAAAATGAGGAAAACTACTTGGGTAAATCGACCATGTACTTGGGTATATAAGCCAAATAATTTAACACACTGGTTCACAAAGCTTTGCAAAATCAACACTTGGGTAAATCAGCCAAAAACCGGGTAAATCGACCAAATCAATGGGGAACATTTGGCCTATAAGCGCTCCTTTTTCAAAAAGTGTGGAAATGAGCAGTAACAAAGAGGTATTTTTTTATCAAAAGATGGGGGTATTTTTCACCGAAGGGGTCGGGTTTGGGTTTGTAAACAGGGCAAATACTTGCTTTGGTGCATAATATCAGGTGGCATAATTATTTTGTTTATGCATCTAGCTATTATGCATTTGCAAAAAATAAATTGCATAAAAATGTTTTGCATAACTGATTTTTTTATGCACTAAAGAATTATGCATTTGTGTTTTGTCACCCAGAGCACCGCGAAGGGTCTGAGTGGTAGACGCTATTCAGATGCTTCGCGGTGCTCAGCCTGACAAGTAAGGCTCCTACAACTAAACCAAAGGCTGTCAACGATTATAAAATGAGGATGAAGTAGGAAATCATCAAGCTTCGTGAACCCTTACTGCACCCTCACTGAGTTACTGATGACGTGTTTACATAAAACGTTGATTGTTAGT
>DMXI01000445.1 GCA_003483885.1 Microscillaceae bacterium | reverse complement strand
AAATGAAAAATGGGCGCGAAGCTTGGCAAGGAACAGGGATAAAGGAACAAGAGCCGTTTTTCGAATTAAAAATGAAAAACGTACAATGAAAAATGGCGCGAAGCGATTTTAGGATCAGGGGACAAGGGGGCGCGAAGCGGATATAATTTATCAATTCACAACTCATAATTGATCATCAAACTCTCACATTTGCAAAAAAGCGAATAACTTCCGCTGCGCATCGCGAAACCATTTAACAATAGAACAATAAAAAATTAACCATTCACCACTGATCACTGACCATTAAAAAGATAATTCATCAATTCATAACTCATAATTGACCTTTTAACTTGTTTCCTCGCGTTCAATGATTTCTTCATGTGGGCTGATTTTTTTGACAAAAGATACAATGGTCAGCCCCTGAATAAGTACCGAAAACACCACTACAAAGTAGGTAGTAGTAATGATGATGTTGCGTGAGGCCTGGTCGGCAATAGAGAGCGCCAGTGCCAACGAAATACCTCCCCGAATTCCTCCCCAAGTAAAAATGGAAATGGCGCGAAAACGGCGTTTTTTGATACGCGTAAAAGGAATAACCAGCGTAACCGAGATAAAACGGGCTACCAGTACTACCAAAATAGCAATGATGCCTGCCAGGATATAATCCAGGTTGAGTTTAATGGCCACAATCTCGAACGCTATAAAGAGAAACAAAACTGCGTTGAGGGTTTCATCTATGAGTTCCCAGAACACGTCTACATGCTTACGGTATTCTATTTCTTCTTCTATTTGCTTGTCTTGATGGGCTACTTCCAGTATTTGAATTTCCCGATCACGTAAGGCACTGATGACCAACCCGGCCATTACTACCGACAAAGGAGCCGAAATAGTTAAAACTTTGGCTAGGTCATATCCACCTATGACGACGGCCAGCGTGATGAGAAAGTCTACCTTGTCTACGTGCACCGCTTTGAGCAAACGAAACCCAAGGTAGCCAAGCAATACTCCAAAAGCGATGCCTCCCAAGGCTTCTTTTACAAACAAGCGAAACAGGTAGTTCAAGTCAAAATTGTCGATACCAGTTCTCAACACTTCCGAAATCCCCAAAAAAACGATGATAGCAATGGCATCATTAAAAATAGATTCTCCCTCCATATCGGTTTTTAGTTTTTTTGAGAGTTTGGTTTGGCGAATCACCGCTGAAACTACCACGTTGTTGGTAGGGGAGATCAAGGCACCAAAAAGTAAGCTATAAATGTAAGGTAAGTGAATGCCCACCAGCCCAAGGGTAAAATGTAATAAGCTACCAGCCACCACCGTAGAAAACATCAAGGCAATGACCGACAGTATCAGGATGGTTTGAGATTCTTTGAGGAGTGCTTTAGTATCAATATGAATGGTGCCCGCAAATAACAAGGAGCTTAATATAACTTCGATGAAGGTTTCTTGAAGATCAATTTTGGTAATGGTCTGTACAGTTTGGGCGAGCAACTGAGGCGCAAGATGACCAATGATTACAATGCCAATAGAGAATAGCAGAGACACCAACATAACCCCTACCGCAGAGGCTACCTTGAGGTATTTATAATTGATAAAACTAAATAATGCTGTAAATACAATAAGTAAAGATATTGCGTGAAGCAGAGCCATTACTATCGGGGAGTTTTGTACAAGACGAAATATCTAAAAAAGCAATTGAAAAAACTAATGGAAGGGCCGCTTCTGAGATAATATTATTTATTTAAATACTGTACAATGGCCAAAGTATCCATGAGTAAAGCAACTCCTAAGTGAATACACACGCCTCCTAAAATACTACGGGTGCGCAAAGCGATAATACCTAAAATATATCCTCCAAATACTGATCCGATGGCCTCGGCCATGGGCTTTTCAAAATGTAAAAAACAGTATAGCACAATCATAGGTACAATGCTATGGTTTTTCATAGCTGATGCCAAACCAATGACCAAGGCGCCCCTAAAAAATAGTTCAACCATCACAAAATCAGCACTGTACACGGTTTCATAGATACCAAACATTTGCCAGGTAGTAAGTCCAAATACAGGTTTCATAACCCAAGGCTTAAACTGGGGGTACATTTTAAGGAAGGCAGGTTGAAAAGATGCCCAAATAAGAAAAGGCAACATAATCAATAACATGATCATGTAGGGCTGAAGTGAAAACCCACGAGTGGTAAGCCCATAGAAATGCTTTATTTGTTTGCGATCTACCCACCACCAAAAGACAAATAATATGATCAAGGTGGTGATAAGGCTCTTGGCGCGTCCGACTACCTTGAAAAGAAAAATTTGTTCATAAGTATTCACTTTCAAAGCGATAATCCAATCACGGTATTGCCAAAATGCCCTAAACAAACAAATAGCAAACAAAAACACGGCACTTCTAATCCAAAACTCTCTTTTTTTGAGATAGTCGGCCTTTATGAAATAAGCTTGAGGAATGGCAATGGCAAAGTAAGCAAAACTGTAGAAAAGCACGTAGGCAATAAACCGGCTGCTGTGCGGCTGCTGCACAATATTAATGTAGGTCTTCTCAAATTTGAAAGTATAGTTGAGATAAATAGCGATCCCCAAAAAAACTGCTGTATACAAATACAATCCCCAATGGAAATATTCTTGGAGGTAAGCCCTCAGATAACCTACGATTTTCTTCATGTCCGCTATTTTTGAGCAATATCAAGAAAAAAAGATGGAATATCGAAGGCTTACTATGAATATGTTTCTGAGTTTTTAACAACTCACTCCGTGCCTTTGGCCGTGTCTTCACGGTCGACTTTAGAGTAGTATGGCCTTTAACCTAACTAAAATTGTCCAGCACCAAGGTCCAATCATAAGTACGGTAAATAATTTTAGGACTGGCTTCTGGTGGAATGATCTTGAATTGACGTAGCATATGCCAAACTCCTTTTTTACCGCCAAAATCACCTTTAAACCAAAACATCAACTTGGCGATTTCTATGGAGTTGTTCTCAGGGTGATAAATACTCTCGCTTTCCAGGTATGCCGTAGTGGCCAAATCAAGTTGTTCGTGGATTTTTTCAGGTGTATAAAACGCAATAGGAGGACAGCTTCTGGCTCCACAGTTTAGGGCAAAATGAATGCGATAGTCTACTTTTTTTACCCGTAACATTTTTTCCATTCGATTAGGAAAAAGCTTGTTGAAGTAGCCCAGACTATACTTAAACTTAGAACGACGCAAAATACCATGCTCTATAAAATCGAAACTAATAATGGTTTGCGCAATGGGAATGCACTTACGGGTAAAAAAATCTTTGGGTTTATGATTGGGTGTTTTGGCAAACTCAATTTGGATAAAAGCATTGTAAACATTAATCCAAAAACTAAGCTGTTTTTCAGGAGTATCCAGTGCTGTAACCAGCTCAGCTAAGGAAATGTTTTTTAATACTGCCAAGTGTTCATCGTAGGCCTTTTTTACCTTGGTAGCATACAATAAATCTTGCGCAGTTTGAGTAAGATCAGTTTTGGTCTGGGTGGCTTGTTTATCCATTTGTTCGCTTTTTGGGTATTTATTTCTTTGCTTTATTTGGGGGTGATTGATTCCACCTAATTGAACCAATAAATGGTGCGGTCGGTTCATTCTTTTAAAATTTCGCAAGAATTGTGTTATTTCGTAGTACTAAAAAAAGATTGATTACTGCCTATGACCTCCCAAACGATTTTAATCATCATCATTGCTATTTTATGTTTCAACG
Source organism: Microscillaceae bacterium (assembly GCA_003483885.1). GTDB lineage: Bacteria > Bacteroidota > Bacteroidia > Cytophagales > Microscillaceae > Microscilla. The sequence continues at coordinate 4,268 of DMXI01000445.1, read as the reverse complement.
AATTGTTGAGCAATGTTTTGTTGTATCTCAACCTGAAACATAACCCTCAACAACTGCCTGAAGAACTCAAAGAATTATACACCCAAGAGGAATATCAAAAATCTTTGGCTTATAAGAAAACCACTGGAAACTTTTCGTTCCTTACCAGTAGCTTGAGTTTTATTGCTATGCTGGCTTTGCTACTTACGGGTAGTTTTGGAACCATTGCCGAGTGGGTCAATGGATACGTAAGCCATCCTATTTGGCAAGCACTGGCCTTTTTTGGTGTTTTAATGGTGGTGAATGACGTGCTTACTTTACCGTTTCAATTGTATAGTACCTTTGTGATTGAAGAGCGCTTTGGGTTCAATAAAATTACCCCAAAAACCTTTGTGATGGACAAGGTGAAAGGAGTCTTGGTAGGCAGTATTTTGGGTGGTTTGCTAGGCTTTGCGTTATTGTATCTCATATTTGAAATGAAACAACAGTTTTGGATTTACTTCTGGATTGTGATTTCTGGCTTTATGTTGTTTATGAATATGTTTTATACCAGCCTTATTTTGCCCTTATTTAACAAACTGACCCCTTTGGAGGTGGGAGAATTGCGCAGTGCCATTGAGCAATATTGTCAAAAGGTGAATTTCCCTTTGACTAATTTATTTGTAATAGATGGTTCAAAAAGGTCTACCAAGGCCAATGCTTTTTTTAGTGGACTAGGAGCCAAAAAGAAAGTGGTGCTATACGATACCTTGATTAAAAACCACTCTACTGATGAATTGGTAGCCGTATTGGCTCACGAGGTAGGCCATTACAAGAAAAAACACATTCCGTTGAGTATTGTGATTTCTACCTTACAAACTGGACTAGTACTGTTTATACTTTCCTGGTTTGTGTTCAATCCTTTGTTGTCACAAGCTTTGGGAGCCAGTTCGCTCAATGTAGCGCTTAATCTGATGGCCTTTGGGTTTTTGTATTCGCCTATTTCAATGATTACTAGCTTGTTGATGAATGTACTCTCTCGCAAAAACGAATACGAAGCCGATGATTATGCCCGTACTACTTATAATGGCGAGGCACTTTCTAATGCTTTGAAAAAACTATCTACCGATAACTTGAGCAATTTGACTCCACACCCTGCTTATGTATTCTTTTATTACTCGCATCCGCCTTTGCTGGCCAGGCTACGGGCAATGACAAAATAACGCTATCGGGAAAAAATTATGCAATGATGCGTGTATAAGGCATTTGACCTTGCAAGTGTTTGATAAGTGATCGAGATACAGGGTTTCCTTCCAGGTAAAGTTCGGTAAGGTTTTCTAGCTTACTGAGCGCTATGGGTAGGTCTCTGAGTTGGTTGTGAGAGAGGTTCAGATAACGTAAATTTTGTAACTGACCAATGCTTTTGGGGAGCTTTTCCAGTTTATTTTGTCCTAGCTCCAGCCACTCTAGTTGGGTCAGTTTACCTATACTATGAGGCAAAACTCTTAATTGATTGCTGTCTAAGTTAAAATATTGTAGTTGTTGTAATTTGCCTATACTTTCTGGTATGCTTTCTAATGTGTTGGCGCAAAGGTTGAGCATTTTTAATTGGGACAACTGCCCCACACTTTCGGGCAATGATTTTAGCTGATCCAGAGCAAATAGTTCCAACTTTTTAAGGTTTTTGAGTGGAGCCACTACTTCCTCCTCGAGGCATACCATCATTTTAAAAAATGAATCGGTAAGATCGGCATGCAATTCTTTAGGAATTCCCAAACCTTTGACAATTTGGAAAGCCATTCGAATATTTGCTTCCTCCTGGGTATTCAATAAACTTCTTATTTTTTCGATGTGTTGGTTCGAGTATACCACTCTTTCCGCAGAAACGCTGGCGCTGGCTGTAGGAGTAGTAATACTGTTTTGTTTGAGAGCATTATTTCTAAAAATAGTCATAACTTATCTAGTGTCAGAAATTGATCATAGTACGAATCGCATTGTTGTACGCAAGTTTTATTGTGACGATTCGCTCATCAAGAGTTTTTTGATACGCACAACCGGACCTGGGCAATAACTTTGGTGACAGGCTAAGCAATTACGAACCATTAAATTGTAAGCCTTTTGAGGTTGTGATGTCTGGTATAGCTTTTTGGTATTTGTCAAAAGCATATCGGCCAAAGTAGTAAACTGGGGCGTTTTCATGTCGGCTTCGGTAGGAGTAGCGGCATGAATGGCCTCGAATTTTTTTAATACCTTGGGCAATTGTTGCTGATTGGCAATGGCTTTTTTGATTGCTTTCATATCGCGATCCATTTCGCGCATCAACAAAGCCAATTCGCTATCTTCGTTGGGGTATTTGCTTTTGTCTTTTTGGGATGCTAGCTGTCGAAAGAGCTTTTTATGTGGAGAAGAGCAGTTGTAGCAAACTGCTCCCAAAAATATAAAAATGCTCAAAATCAATAAACGTTGACGCATAAAATTTACTTTTAAGCGAGTGTTATTTTAATTAACGAGCTTAAATATAAGTAAAAATTATTTCTCTGCCTCTATTAATACCCCTACGGCTTCGAAAGTATATTTTTTTTGAGGTTTGGTAATGGCTTCAATCTCTTTTTTAGATTTACCGGCATCTTTGGCGTAATGACGCAATTGAGCAACACTAATGACCTCTTTTTTGGCAGTTCCTTGAATAATTGCAGTTTTTCCATCACAATCCAAGGGTACAAAAAAGCCATAATCCTTAAAACGGATCAACATTTTTTCTTTATTCCCCAAATCCATGGTCATCCAGCAACCTTTCTTTTTACAAACCTTTAGAATTTGTCCTTTTACTTTCAGTTGCGCTTTTTCTTGGCCTATCAATTCAGCCAACACCGCGGGAGCTTTTTGGGCACCATCGGCAGAAATTTTATCTCCAAAACTTTGCATGTTTTTGGTTTGAGCAAATGCCAAAGTAGCGAAGAGCATAAACGCAAGCGTGAGTAACTTTTTCATATTGAAATGTTTAAGTTAAATGCAACAATGATTTTATAAAACGTAAAACGTTGTTTCCTGCAAAATTATAGAAATACTCAAGTAAATTTATCAAAAAGTGAGTAATTTTACTTGATTCCGAGGATTTTAGACATTTGTAAAGAAATCAATTGCTATGAAAATATTCCAAAAATTGTTCATCATTACCAGTATGTTGATGATTACTGCAGTTTTACAAGCCCAAACCCAGACAGATAAGCTTTTGGAGCAAAGTGAGGCAAAGATAAAAGCGAATAAGTTTAAAGAGGCAGTAAAATTGCTCGATAAAGCTATAGAGTTATCCCCTCAAAATGCCCAGTTGTACGTAAAAAGAGCCTTTTCCTTACGAAGTTTAAAAAAAGACAAGAAGGCATTACAAGATTGTAAAAAGGCGCTTGAGTTAGATAGTGAGTCTACCAATGCATATTACGAGCAAGGAATGGTATACGCAGCTATGAAAGACTTTCAAGAAGCAGTGGCTAATTTTCAAAAAGCGCTAGCCATTGATAAAAATTATGCCAATGCCTACCTGGGAATGGCTACTGTAAAGCAAGAAGCGGGTGATGCCGAAGGTGCTTGCGAAGATGCCAAAAAAGCCCAAGAGCTGGGATCTTATGAAGCGGAAGCGTTTGTAAAAAAACACTGCCGTCGTTAATCAAAAAAACGAGTAATGAACAATCTTTTTTATTCAAAATATAATTATATACTATTGATCTGTTGCTTGTTAGCAGGTTGTGTGAGCACTCGCCAGGGAGCAGAAGCATATTTTAAATCGGGTAGTATCAAATCTCAGCAAGGCAACTACAAAGGAGCTATCAAAGACTTTGGACGAGTACTCAAAATTAACCCAAAACACGCCAAGGCCTACCTGGGACGTTCCAATATTAAATATAACCTCAAAAATTACTCAGGAGCTATTGAAGATTGTAGTGCGGCTATTCGGCTCAATCCAGAACTAACCGATGCGTACTTTAATCTGGGCATTTCTTATTATGAGCTCAAGAAATACAAACAAGCAGTAGCCGAGTTTGACAAATCTATTCAGCGTCGTCCGCAAGATGCTGAGGCATATTATCTGCGAGGAAGAGCAAAGATGCATATGGGTGATAATCCTGGAGCTTGTAATGATTGGCAAAAAGCAGCAAGTATGAGCTATACCCAAGCTACCGAAATGCAAAAGAAGCACTGTAAGGATACTCCTAAAGCTGGAAAAATGCTGGAAGAAGCACCTGCTCAGGTGAGAGAGGTGCGAGATAATAAATAAAAGTTAGTGACCTTGTACAATGATTTTGGGCTGAAAT
>DMXI01000444.1 GCA_003483885.1 Microscillaceae bacterium | reverse complement strand
AAGCAGCCAAAATCGCTGAAAAGATCAATTATGTCAATGGCTTGACCAAAGAAGAATTACGCTCTTTGTTTCGGGAGATTGTCAAAATTGGCGAACTTTCTGATAAAGGAGGCGCAGGTTTGGGTTTTATCGATATGGTACGCAAGTCGGGAGAAAAGCTGTTATTTGACTTTCAGGCGGTAGATGAAGAAGTCACCTTCTTCTCTTTGCTTTTGAGGGTAAGACGAGGAAATTTTGATTATTTAGTGTAAATTGGGTTTGGTACATAGATACTCACCAACCAAAACTTACACGTATGAAATTGTTCAAGATAGCTTTTGTGGTTTTGATACATTTAGCTTTTGTATTGAAACCACAGGAACTTTCCAAATCGGCCTGTGGTGGCGTTTACGAAGGCATCACTTATTACAATTTTCTCGATCCCGCTATCATTAACCAACCCGCCAATAAACCTTTCTTCTTTACTTTTGAACGCCTATACGACTACGAATGGTCGGAGGAAAGTGGCAAGATTAAAGACAATCTCTCGGAGTGGAAAAATTACTTTAATAACCAACCTTCTACTCAAGATCTCAAAAAATTAGTTTACAAAGCATCCGTCGCTGAGACCAACAAAATAAAAGGGTATGTACAAGGAACCAATCCGGCGCTTAACCCTCAATGGCGTACCAACTCGGCAGTTACTTACTTGAAAGGCAAACGCGCCACTGATGTAGTGGACTATTTGGTATTTGCCAAAAAGTGTGAACCTTTTGTAACCGCGCAAGACTATCGTTGGGATGCCCCCTCTACCAAAGACCTGACAGGTATGCAAGATTTGATTATTCAAGGAACCGCTGCCTATCGAGCTACTAGCAATGTTTTCTTAAAAATGCGTTATGGGTATCAGTTAGTACGACTGGCTCATTATGCTCAAAAATATTCACAAGCCATTGCCTTGTATGATCAATTAGTAAAACCACTGGAAGGACAATCTAACGCTTTGATAAAGTATTGGGCCATGGCCCACAAAGCTGGAGCGTTGATGCTTAGTAACCAAAAAGCTGCCGGAGCACGTTTGTTTGCCGTGGTTTTTGATAACTGCCCCAGTCGTCGAGTACAAGCTTATGCCAGCTTTAAGGTCATTTCTAATGCGGAGTTTCAAAAGACATTGGCTCTATGTAAAAACAATCGGGAAGTAGCCACTGTATATGCCTTGCGAGGTTTAAAACCTTATGCCAACGCCATTGAAGAAATGCAGAATATTTACAAAGTAGCTCCTGGTTCTTCTTATTTGTCTTTGTTATTGGCTCGGGAGATCAACAAACTAGAATCTAACTTGCTTTCCTCGGATTTGAGTAAAAATCTGGCTTTTTATCAGAAATTTGAAGGCTACCCTAAACAAGAGGCCGTCAAATATTTGAAAGAGCTACAGGCATTTATCGCTAAAAGTTTGCAAGAACGTAAAGTAAAAGAGCTAGAGTTATGGCAATTAGCCACTTGCTATCTGGAATATGTAGCCGGTAAACCCGCAGCAGCCTTGCGTAAATTGAATGCGTTGACCGCCAAAGGCAAAAAAATGCAACGTCAGGTTCAGGTGTTTAAACTGGCGATGAAACTGGCCCAAGTCAAAAAAATAGATAAGGAAGCCGAAACCAACCTCTATCAGCAAGTTCGCCTATTGGGCCATAAACATTTGATGGATTACATGAAGAATGTATATCGTCGTAGGTTATACGCTCAGGGAGACATTGGTAAGGCTTATTTATGCAATACCGATAGCTATTCGTTTCCGATTAAACTGGAAATGAAAATATTGGATAACCTCATTGCCTGGGAAAAACGCACTACTAATAAGACTCCTTTTGAACTTTCGCTCAATTCAGACATCAAGCGTTGGTATGGTATTAAGGCCACGATGTATTTTAAGCAAGACAAGCTAAAAGATGCCATTCAATATTATAAACTTGCAGGAAGCTCGGTAAAACTTAAAGCAAACCCTAAATTTTTTAAAATTGCGGGAAATTATGGCCATCGTCGCCCGGTAATTAATAAATACACCCGCCAGAGCCTGGCTGAAGAAATGCTTCGCCTCAAGAACCAATTAAAAAATGAAGATCCCAAAATTGCTTTTGAACTTGGCAATATTTATTACAACATTACTTGGTTTGGCAATACTTGGGATGCCCTGGAAAATTACCGCAGCTCTTCGCTTGGCTATTACAGATACTATGAAGCTAAATCGGCCAAAACACCTCGTAAATACAATATGACGTATCCTTTGGGTTATTTCAATAAGGCTATAGCCTGGGCTCACCAAAAGGGAGACAAAGAACTGGCCGCTAAAGCCGCTTATATGGCCGCTAAATGTGAGCGTAGAGCTTATGAGGCTAGTAAAGGTTATAGTTATAAAAAGGCAACACCTGAGAAGTATTTAAGCAATTTTAAGCTACTTCGTCAACAATATGCCAAAACTCAGTATTATCAGGAAATCATCAAAGAATGCCAGTATTATAATAATTTTTTGAATCGTTAGCCTGCGCCTAAGCGTTTGTTAGTCAAAAAATTATCACCACTCTACTGAGAGTATAAAGGGTATTGAACCATGTTGGTTTGATACCTTTTTTTATCTCCTACCCTTTTGCTCAATGCTGTTTCCCTAAGGATTTTGTCATCCCGACAACGGAGGGATCAGCTCATTTAATCGCAGGTACTGGACCTTAGATAATTACATCATCTCCCTTGGTGTGTCTCCCCCTGAAATATTTCATAAACGGGTGAAATAAGTTGAAATATTTTAAATGACTTGCTTATCCTACTTTTGTAATGTAATCATTGATAGGGTATAAACAAGTTTTGTAAGATGAAGAATTTATTTATTGAGGCAAGTCAATTTTCTCCCCAGGTATTTTTTAATACTAAAAACAATCAATTTGAAATTGCGGGTAATTCTTATGACAAGGATTTCTATAAACCAGTGATTCAATGGTTGAGCCAATACTTACTGCAAAACAACCGCGCGCTACACTTCAACATTTCTTTGGAACAACTCAACTCAGGTGCTTTCAAAAAATTAAATGAGCTTTTGAGTTTGTTAGAAAATTACCACACATCTACTCAAACTCCAGTGACTGTCAACTGGATCAGTAACCAAGATAACGACGACACTTTGGAATATGGTGATGATGTAAAGGAGTACTTTGAGCATCTACCTATTGAAGTAAAAATGGCGGCTTAATTTTGCCAGCTTGATTTCCCCTTTCGATTACTCCCCTTTCCAGCACGCTACCCAATTCCTTCGAAAAACACCAAAAAACCTATGAAATATTTTGCAAAATCAATGAAATACAATGAAATATTTTAATTGACTTGTATGATTTACTTTTGTAATGAATCCTAAGGAAAGCTAACAACAGGTTAATACAACAAAAACGAAAATGATAAAGATGGACAACTTATTTATTGAGGCAAGTCATTTCAACCCAGCTATATACTTTGACACCCAAGAAAATGTATTTGAGATTTCTGGTGATTCTTATGATAAGGAGTTTTATAAGCCTGTGCTAAAATGGCTCTCTCAATATCTCAGACAAAACCGTCGTCCTCTCCAATGTAATTTTTATTTGGGTCAACTCCACTCCGGAGGCTTGAAGGGTTTGAACGAAGTACTGTGCTTATTAGAAGATTACAATGCTTCTACTCAAATCCCAATCAATGTCAATTGGGTAAGTAACTCAGACAATGACGACACTTTGGACTACGGCAATGATGCAAAAGAATGTTTTGACCACCTAGCGATTCAAGTAAGCATAGCTTAAATATTTAAAACCATTATTCAACACTAACTTTTAAGGCAATGACTAAACGGAAAATTCAGGAGGCACTTGACAGAAATGCAGCCCTCCAGGCAAAACTAGAAGGCTTATTAAAAGAGGTAAGCGGTAATTTGGCAAAAGTGAAAAAAGCCAATAAAGCCAAGAAAGAACATAAATAAACCTTGTATTCCTGGCTTTGAATGAAGGTTCAAAGTCGGGCTTATTCTGAACCATTACTCAGCCCTATAAAACCAACTACACAATGAACAAACAAGAGAAAGTAAAGATTGCCCTTGAACGTAACGAAGCTATGCAGGCCAAGATAGATCACTTATTACAAGAGATGAATCACGTATTGGCACAAACCAAAAAGACTAAGTAACTAAACAATAAATAACAACTGATAATCAATCATTTGTAGAACACCTGCTGATTTTTTTAAACAATAAAAGTATACATCCATGACTCCAGAAGAAAAAGCCAAAGAAGCTCTCAAACGCAATGAAGCCATTCAGTTGAAACTGAAAAACCTTATGCAAGAACTAGGCGATGCATTAGACAAAACCAAGCAAGTAAATGAAGAGGACTTGCTCTTAAAGAGACAAACAACCGCTTATGCACCATCCGACAAACGTGCATTTTAATTATGGGTCCCACCCAAGTGATAAACAGTGTTGAACAGGTATTTTTAAAGTAGAAGAGCACCCATCAAGGGATGCTCTTTTTTTGTGATCAAATTTTAAAGTCCGTTTATTCCTTTATTTAGAAGTTTTAAACTCGATAAGGTAAGGAGCCAACTCGGTGCCGTCTGCGGCATAAAATCTATTAGAGAGTTTTACCTGATATACCCGATCAGGCTGAAGGCTTATTTCAAAGGTAATCGACTTTCCATCTTCTGAAAAGCCAATCCACTTCTGCACTCTTAGCACGTTTGACTCTCTCAACGGCCCATAATCAAACCCACGAAAACGGGTATCCATTTTTTTAGAAAACTCAATGGTGATTTTTCGCAAATTGGGGTTCACGCTTTTGCTCCCGTTTTTAAATTCACGGATGCGCACAATTTTGGGGCGGTTTTGTTCATATTTCTTTCGCAAAATTGAGAGTTTATTGGGGAAGTAACCCGAAGCTTCTACCAAAGCATGCATGCGTTTTTGATTGGTCAAATCCAGGGTGATCAGCTCTTGTATCGCCTGCAACTTATTGTTACTCTTTTGATAATACTTTTCGGCAATGGTATAGCCGATATAATAACCCAAATCTCGTTGCTTGAAGGCATTGTCCATACTACTCCAGAGCCAATAACGGTAATACTGGTTGAACATTTCCCGCTCAAACCGCGCACGCACCTTTTGATTGTGGCGTTTGCCATAAGCTATAGCAGGAGAATAAGATTGATCACCCGACGCTTTTACTGCCACAAACTCGGCAATACCTTCCCGCAAGCTCTGGGTCAGTAAATTGGAACCCCAGGCGGTTTTTTGTTGGGTATGTACATATTCGTGAATGTTCAGAAAAACAATGTTACTAATGGGATCAGAACTAAAATAGTTATCCAAAAAACGTTTGGTACGAGCTGGGAATTCCTCGGTAAGGGTGCTTTTATCAGCCATTGCCAGTTCGCTCCCAATCAACACGGCGCTGTCCAAAGTAGTGCCATTGGTTCTAAATACGCCCACTGTAAAATATATCTTGGCGGGTTTGAGAGTAGGGTATACTTCCTTTAGTTTTAAAATACCCTTTTCCAGTTCCTTGCTCAGGGTTTTAGATTTATAAGTATTGGCTCGAATAGATTTCCAAAATTTGGGGTAACGATTGATGGCATTGAGGTATTGTTGAGGCGTATACCGTCGAGCTTGTCGGATGGCAGCCAAGCCAGGGGTGCCCTTATCCAGAAAGTGTTGGTGGAGGAGTTCCATTTGTTGGGCACTGTCTTGAGTAGCCGTAATCTTATCGTAGGCCATCCAAAAGTTATCAATATCCTGAGTTACTACATTTTGGGCTTGGGTACTTCCCCAGTATAGGCATAGTAAAGCAATCAATATATATTTCATAGGCATTTAGTTATATGGGTTTCCTAAAATCTTGTGTGTAATAGACAAGGAAAGTTTTGAGGAGACGCAGAGGGATTTCATAACTTAACTGAAGTTACGCAAATTTTGAATAAAGAATATCGATCAACGAACGCTGAATAATTGATCTAAATCAGGCGGAATGATAGTTTCAATGGCTGAGAAAAGGTAACTTCAGTAAATGTGGTAACGTTTCATTTTTTTAAAAGGAGAATTAGATTTAATGGAACAAAGACTTAATAATCTATGAATAAAAAAGAAAAAATAAAAGAAGCGCAACTTCGTAAAGTTGCCATTCAGCAAAAAATCAAGCAATTACACCAGCAGGCTGATAGTGCTTTAGAAAACGCCAAAAAAGCGCATCAAATTCTGGATAAATTAGAAGCGGAGAAGAAAGCAAATCAATAGGAGAAAGCAAATACGGTATCTTTTACTAGTTTTCTATGTATCAAACTTCATTTGTCACCCTCAACCCTCCCACATATCCCCCCAAAGTTTTATCTTTACGCTCAATAAAACTTACATTGCAACTTAGAGTATGAAGTCATCTCGACTTTTAATAATGAATTAAAAACGACTCATTTTTACTAACATTCCAAAAATCGAGACGGCTTCTATGTTTAAAAGATAGAACATAGAGACTATGAAAAAAATACTTGCTTTGGTGATATTGAGCGCCCTGGTGTGGGCTTGCGGCGGCAAAAAGGAAGCAACGAACACTACCAAAGATTCCACGATTACAGTCAACAGCGATACCACCAAAAATGTACAAATGACCAATCATTTTGGCGACGATACTTTGGTAAAGATTTATGGCTTTCAAAATCTACGGGATAGCAAATCACTCCTCCCCTACTTCACCAATACCAATCCTACCTATCGGGTAGCTGCCGTTACGGCTTTTGCTTCGGTACAGGATACTACCCTGATAGATACCTTGGCGAGTTTGCTCAAAGACAAAGATGTAAAGGTACGTCTGGCTGCAGTATACGCACTGGGCCAAACTGGCAAAAAAATGAAAGTACGCAACCAAGCCGAAGATGCCTTGATTTTAGCCTGGGAAGTAGAAGAAGACAAGCAAGTAAAAGTAAAGTTATTAGAAGCCATCGGACGGGCAGCTACCCCAAAAGGATTGCGATACTTAGCCAACCTCAAAATCAAGGATGAAGATTTATTGTATGGACTTGCGGTGGGGGTGTTTAGAGCTGGACAAAACCGGGTTTTCAACGATTCGCTCAACAGTGCGATGATTAACCTCATAGACCCTGGCCATCAGGAAAGAGTACGTGAAATGGCTTCACATCATTTGGCTCGTTTTGGTCGTTTGGCCAAAGGTTTGGAGAAAAGCCAAACCGAATTGGTTCAGGCGGCAGCCAGTGACCAGCACCCTTATGTACGGATGAATTGTATCCGGGCTTTGGCCAATATTAAGTCTCCAGAGGTTCAAAAGACGCTGATCAATAGCATCAAGAATGACGAAAACTATCTGGTAAGAATCAATGCTATGCGTACCTATCGCCTGAGTTATGATTCAGTGCGCACTACTATGATAGAAACATTGAGCGATAAAAACGAACATGTAGCCATCAACGCCGCCCAATATTTACTGCGCAATGCCACTGCTACCGATGCTGACACTTTGTTTCAGTTGGCACAAAAAAGCCCGTATTGGTTGGTGAAGTTTAACTTGCTATCAGCTGCTTACAAGCTCAGCAAAGATCGGGATCAAATAGGTGATTACATTAAGGCTACTTATGACAAGTCTAACAATATTTACGAACAAAGTTACCTATTAACTGCCTTGGCAACTCAGGTGGGCGATTACCCTTGGATTGCAGACAAGCTCTACAATAGTGACAATAAAGTCCTGCGTACTTTCGCCATTGATGCCCTCAGCCGTATCAGAAGATTGCCCGACTTTGACAAAATCAAAGAGGATAGTGTCAAGAAAGACTTTGGTGATATTTTTAAATATGCCATTGAGAGTAAAGATGTAGGTTTGATCTATCACGCGGCCCAAACGCTGCGTAATGACAAACTTGAGTACAAGAAATTTTACCGTGATCGTTCGTTTTTGCAAAAAACCCTGGAGGCGCTCAAGCTCCCGATTGATATTGAGGCCTATCAAGAACTGAAGCGTACCATTGATTATTTTAATGGAAAGAAAAAAACCGATCCTTTCCCTACCGAAACCAAAAAAGACATTGACTGGAAATTGGTAAAAGGGCTGCCCCAATCGCAAAAAGTACAGTTGAAAACTTCTAAAGGTAATATAGTATTTGAGCTATTTGTCAATGAGTCGCCAGTAAGTGTCGCTACTTTTGTTGATTTGATCAAAAAGGGATTTTATGATGGAAAAACCTTTCATCGGGTCATTGCCAATTTTGTAGCACAGGGTGGCTGTCCGCGTGGCGATGGTTTCGGAGGTTTAGATTATTCCATTACATCAGAGTTTGCACCACTCAATTATGGCACAGGTTACGTAGGATTAGCTTCTGCGGGCAAAGATACCGAAAGTTGTCAATGGTTTATCACCCACTCTCCTACCCCTCACTTGGATGGTAATTACACCATTTTTGCCAAAGTAGTCGAGGGAATGAATGTGGTTCATAAAATTATGATTGGAGATAAAATTGAAAGTGTGAAGTTGGTAGAAGAGGCCCAGTAGGGGAATTAATTGTTAGATGGCTGTATTATTAGTTTACGATGCTTTACATAGTAATACAGCCATATCAATACTCCTGAAATGAATAAAGGAATATTGATTAACGAATTCAGATCAACGATTTGAGAAGGTAATTGACTTAATGAATGATGGATAAAAACAGTTCAGAACGCTTTCCTTCCTGATTTAATTAGTACTTGGCTCGGTTACCTCTGGCGGCACATTTTTTTGAGACCAAAAAAGTGTGGAAAAAAGCCTAGACAGTTTATAAATCCCGGTTTTACCGCAGGCGCGTCAACCTAATAATGAATACATTTGAATAAAAATAGGCTATAACTAATTGTTTATGAAGATATTAACTTGGAAAACAGGGACTTCATTTTCGCCTTATTTTGTTGGCGTTAAGAAATTTTCGAAATGAAGCCGTGAAAACTG
>DMXI01000359.1 GCA_003483885.1 Microscillaceae bacterium | reverse complement strand
AATCTTTGGATCCTAAAAAGCATTAATAGGATCGCAAAAATTAATACGATTGCAAGAAGCAGTATCAAATTAGCCATAAGATCAATCTATTAATTATCTGTTTGATTCTATAAAAAATTGTTAAATCTAAATGTTTTATACATCATGATATAAACTCTCTTCAATCATTGGGTGGTTTTTAGGGATAATATTAGCCTTTGCCAAAGCAGAAGCAGTAACCCAGATAAATCCAGCAACAAACAAGACAGCTAATCCAATCTCTACCAAGCCAAAGCCTGCATGCTTTCCAATAGTTCCAGGCATAATCATCAAATAAAAATCTAACCAGTGGCCTAATATTACTCCAACCGCAGCAATTTTTACTAAGATCATACGTCTCTTAGAAGCTCTAGTCATTAAGAATAAGAATGGGAAAGCAAAGTTTATAATGATATTAAAGTAGAATAAGAAACCGAAGTCTTCCATTCTGTGAAGGAAGTAAACTGTTTCTTCCGGAATGTTTGCATAGTAGATTAGTAAGAATTGTGCAAACCAGATGTAAGTCCAAAAAATACTAAAAGCAAAAATAAATTTACCTAAATCGTGAATATGGCTATCCTTTACATATTTAAAGTAACCGTATCCTTTCAACACTACCACATATAATGCGATGGTAGCCATTCCAGTCACAAACCAACTTGCGAACATATACCACCCAAACATTGTACTGAACCAGTGCGTATCAATTGACATTACCCAATCCCAAGCAGCTGTAGATGAAGTAACCGCAAAGATTACAATGAAAATTGCTGCATAAATACCACTCTTCTTATGGAAAATTGGGTTTTTAGAGTATTTGTAAAAATCTACTTCCTGATCTTCTTTCAAAGACATTTTACGAAGTAAACGGAACATTAAATACCACAATCCAAAGTAAAGTATTGTTCTTACTAAGAAAAACGGCGTATTCAAATAAGATACTTTACCAGCAATAATTTTATCGAAATTTGGGCTTTTAGGATCAGATAAGCTTGTATCAGTCCAGTGAAAAATATCATGTCCTCCAATAAAGAACATTGCTAACAAAATTACCCCAGTAATTGGCAAAAAGTTACCAAAGGTTTCAGGTATTCTTTTAATCAACGTTGACCAACCAGCCTGTGCCAGGTAATTGAACGCAACGAAGAATACTCCAATCACTCCAATACCAGTAAAAAATACTCCATTGTGCCAAATATCTACAAATAAGCGCTTTGTCCAGTGAAATGCATGGTGTCCACCAGCTTCTCCACCACCACCTCCGGCTCCATGCCCTTCTGGTGCGTGTCCACCACCGTGAGAGCCTCCCTCATGACCACCGCCATGACCAGCTCCGTGGTGCTCTTCTCCTCCAAGGCCAATGCCAAAGTTCCATAGGATAATACCTATTACCAACAAAGCAACACCTACTACTATAGCAGTAATTAATTGTTTACGAAGTTTGGGAGTAAACTCAAAATTCTTTTCCTGCGACAAGTCTGAAAGCGAAATATGTTTTCCAGCCATAATATTTAGATTCTTTTAAGCTTTATCTTCTGTTATAAACTGCTATTAATGTTCCTTTTTATCAACTTCAGGCTCTTTCTCTGCTGTTTTTGCAGTATTACCTTCTTTATTTTCTTCTTCCTTCTCTCCTTCTTTTTTAGGAGCCACTGTATTTTTCAAGGCTACCTCGTATAAACGTCCCTGAAGTTTGTGTACATAAAGAGCAATTTTCCAACGCTCCTCTGGTGATACAATTTGCTTGTGAGGCCACATTCTTCCTTTACCGTGAGTAATTACGTGGTAAATATGTCCACTACTATTGGTTTTTTGAGCTCCAACAGTCAGATTTGCCACCCCTTTGTATTGCTCATTCACTTTACCATCACCTTTTCCACCAGCACCGTGACAATGCTTACAATAACGCTCATAAAGTGGTTGTCCTTCACTCGCTACATATTTATCAATCGCCGCAGAATCTTTTGGCATCTGACTTAAAAGAGGGTTTTTAACCTTAGCAGCCATTTCTAAACCTTCAGGACCAGAAGGAAAATTATAAGCCATCAGGCCACTCTCTCCTTTTTCGTTCTGAACCGTAGTATTGTAATGTCCTTTGCGAGCCACAGTACCAACTGGTGGCTTGCGCAAATTCATCCCGTTTGGGTTAATATTATTTTTCTTTACCTGAGTATAAGGCTCATAAGGCATAGATACATACATCTGTGGTGCATACTCATTACCTGGGCTATTCGGATTACGAGAACACGAACTCAGGAATAGCACCACAAGCATTAAGGTAAGAGGTATATATTTTTTGTATTTAAGTAACATCATCGCTTTTTTAAAGTAGTACTAACTAATTATTTGCCATTTATAAACTATAACTCGACTTCTTTGGGCTCTTCGGTTACACCGTGTTCCTTAAGAATAGCCACGATCTCATCCTTAGAGTGTTTAGTGTTTTTATCCAAATTAATCGCCATTACGTGTTTATCATCTGTACTTCTTGGATCAAACATTTTGGCCTTTTTACCAGGACCAAGATTACGTGATACCAAAAAAGTACCTACCATTCCCAAAGCGGAAATTAGTACAGTAGCCTCAAATGTTACAGGCACAAAGTTAGGAGCAGGTAAAAAATCTTTACCTCCAATATCCATTGGCCAGTCAAACCCCAACATATAAGAGATCATCGTGATAGCCAATGTAGTACCAGTAGCTCCAAACATGAAAGCTGCTTTTCCTAAACGGGTTCGCTTATAACCTAGATAAGTATCTAGGTGGTGAACCGGATAAGGAGTATACACGTCGTGAATTTGTACACCTGTTTCGCGAATCTTTTTTACGGCAGGCAACAATACGTCTTCATCGTCAAATACTCCTACTATATATTTACTAGCGTCAGCCATATCTTTATCAATTGTAAGATTTAGTATTTTGGATCGTTTGAGTTAATTATGAGTCGCTTACTTTTGCCTCATCACTACTACTTGCAGCTGCTTGCTGTTCGGCAGCTACACTTTCCGCAGTACGAGCATTTACCTTCTCAAGTGTAGTTTGTGAGGTAGACTTCAATACTGCTTTTACCTCAGCCATGTTAATTACAGGCAAGAACTTCGCAAATAGGAAGAACAAGGTAAAGAATAGTCCAAAAGTAAAGATGTAGTCTCCAATATCTACCCAAGTAGGATAGAACATAGCCCAACTAGAAGGCAAGTAATCACGGTGAAGTGAGGTTACGATAATTACAAATCGCTCAAACCACATACCGATGTTTACTACAATAGAAAGGAAGAATGTCCAGTAAATACTGCGACGAATTTTTCTAATCCAAAATAGCTGAGGAGAAATCACATTACAACTCATCATCGCGGCATATGCCCACCAATAAGGACCAGTTGCACGGTTAATAAATGCATAAGCTTCATATTGAACTCCTGAATACCAGGCAACAAAAAGCTCTGTGATATAAGCAACCCCTACAATAGATCCGGTCAATACAATAATCTTATTCATTGACTCGATGTGCTCTAACGTAATATAAGCTTGTAACTTAAATACGTGTCTGGTAATCAACATCAAGGTAAGTACCATTGCAAAACCAGAGAAAATCGCTCCGGCCACAAAATAAGGAGGGAAAATAGTGGTGTGCCATCCAGGAATTAATGAGGTGGCAAAGTCCATACTTACAATGGTGTGTACTGAAAGTACAAGAGGAGTAGAAAGACCAGCAAGAATCAAAGCAACTTCTTCATAACGAGCCCAAGTCTTTGCTGAACCATCCCATCCAAAACTTAATAGACCATACACAAATGCTCTGATCTTGTCACCACGAGCAATGGCTCTTTCACGAATAGTTGCCAAGTCAGGAATAAGGCCTACATACCAGAATACAACAGAAACCGTCAAATAAGTACTAATTGCAAATACGTCCCATACCAAAGGTGAGTTAAAGTTTACCCACAAAGAACCATAAGTATTTGGTAATGGTAATGCCCAATAAGCCATCCAGGCACGACCCATGTGCATTAAAATAAATGAACCCGCACATAGTACTGCGAAAATAGTCATCGCTTCTGCCGCACGGTTAATAGAGGTTCTCCATTTTTGGCGGAACAAAAGCAAAATTGCAGAAATAAGGGTACCTGCGTGACCAATACCTACCCACCATACAAAGTTGGTGATATCCCACGCCCAACCAAC
>DMXI01000361.1 GCA_003483885.1 Microscillaceae bacterium | reverse complement strand
TCAAACCAATCCATAGGCTTCATTCCTACGGCTCCTCCTGCAATCCATTTTAGCTTACCCCAAATATGTGGCTCAGGCGTAAACGGGGCCAAACCCAAGGTAAGGGCAAATAATAACCACAAGTATATATTTTTCATTGTCCAGTTTTAAGAGTATGTTTAGTGTCAAGAAACTATTTTGATTTCTAATGCTTTCAATTACCCCGCAACTAATACAAAAATCTGGTCAACTGCAAAATGATGGATGCTTCTCGAGATAACAACGAAAAACTGCTTTCACTACTGCAAAGTGAAGATCAACAAAATATAGAATTGGCGTTTCAGCTATGCTTAGGTTTGCAAGGTAATTACAGCTTTGAGGTGGTTCAGGCACTTCGTAGAGAGGTATTGCACTGTATTAGGTATGATCTCGAGATGCCTTACATAAACAATCTTACCCATCTCCACTTGGATTTCAGAGCGTTTACTTCTCTGCCCGAAGAAATTGGTGCATTGAAAGCATTGGTAGTATTTAACCTGGAAGGAAACCGTCTTCAGCAATTACCTGATTGGATGAACCAACTAAAGGCCCTGGAAGTACTCAATTTGGCCAACAATGATTTTACAGATTTGCCCCAGGCACTTTTCCAATCACCAAATCTGCAAAGGCTATGGCTTTACTCAAATCAACTAAGAAATCTGAAATCTATAGAACAGTTTCCTAACCTTCGGCAATTAGGCCTTACTTATAATAAAATTACCGCCTTACCTCCTTCTATTGGTCATCTACAATATTTAAAACTCTTGTACCTGGAACAAAACCGTTTACAAACATTGCCAGAAACCATTGGCAAACTCCAACAACTAGAAGTTTTAAAATTAGATGGAAACCAAATTAAACAATTACCTGCCTCTATTGGACAATTAACCCACCTCAAAGAATTGACCCTGTTATTCAACCATATTCAGGATTTACCCAAAGAAATTGGACAACTTAGCGCCTTAGAAACCTTAGAACTCAACGGAAACCAACTGAAAAACCTGCCACACGAGATTTCGGGATTGACAACTTTGACCAACTTACAGCTACAAGACAATAATTTGACTGATATACCAGCAGACATAGGGCAACTCATTCAATTGCAATCACTTAATCTGGCCGATAATAACATCAAAACCTTACCCACTAGCATAGGACAGCTGCAAAAACTGGAAGAATTAGACATATCCAGCAACTACTTGAAAAGATTGCCTATGCAGATTGGGCTCTTAAGTAGTTTACAGAGATTTGCCCTACACGAAAACCCAGACTTGGACTTTGAACAAATTTGTGTGTGCTTACGATCTCTGAAAAAACTCCTCAAGCTCGGTTTAAGCAATAATCAACTACTTGCACTTCCAGAAAGCCTTACTCAGCTCATATCGTTGCAAACCCTCACTCTCAATTTCAACTATTTGACCACTCTCCCCTCTACCATCGGCCAACTTACGCACCTACAAACACTCGACCTTAGTCATAATAATCTGGAAGATCTCCCTGAAAGCATTCAAACGCTAGAGAACCTGCAAGAACTCGTGCTATGGGGAAATCCTATCGATAAAATTATACAGCAAAAAATTAAGGGATGGTTACCAGATTGTGAGGTGAAGGTATGATGTAAAAGGAATATAGAATACCGAATAATGAATATTGAATTTCGAAGGCACTCACATTTCTTGAATGTTGTCGCCTTTTTCATCCCCTATTTATTTGTTAACAAGGAAGATTAAAGACTTAAGAAGGTTTTTTAAGATAAAACACCCTAAAGCAAAAAAAGTAAAGCCTGAATAAGACTTTACTTTTTAGAAATATTAATTATGGATTTAAAATATTTACACAATCAATTCTTTTTCAACTTCTACCGTAATCACCTCATCTTTGTCTGTCAAACGAGCCGCCAAACCTAAAGTCTTAGGCAACTCATAAGAGTAGAAGTAACGCATGGTGTGAATCTTACTTTCGTAGAACTTCAATTGGTCTCCTTCTGGGTTTCCGGTTACCAAAGCTTTTTTAGCCACGGTCGCCTGCTTAAGCCACTGCCATCCAATCACGATTAAGCTGAAAAACTCCATATAAAGCGTCGCATCGGCCAAGAACAACTCGTGCTTGCCCTGCATCGCCATTGCACCCAAGTGCTGAGTTACTTTTTGCAATTCCTGCATTTTTTCCTGCAAGATGCCTACGTACTTTTTCAAGTCATCGTAAGTACTGGCCTCTTCAGCTAATGCCTTGATCTCTTCGCCTAGCAACTGTAAAGATTTTCCACCAGTGCCCATTACCTTACGACCCAATAAGTCAAGTGACTGAATACCCGTAGTACCTTCGTAGATTGAAGTAATACGGATATCGCGGTAGTAAGTCTCCAATGGGAAGTCAGTAGTGTAACCAAATCCTCCCAAGCACTGCATACCTTCGCTTACTGAACGAATACCGTACTCAGCAGGGAAAGTCTTGGCTACAGGAGTCAATAAGTCTAATAAAGTATTGTAACGCTTCTTAGCGGCTTCGTCATCGGTTGTTTTGATCAAATCAGCATAACGGGCACACTCCATAATCAGAGAGAATGAACCTTCCACTACAGCTTTTTGGAACAACAACATACGTTTTACATCAGGGTGGTTGATGATCATCGTTTGAGGCTTGTCTTTGGCGTTATGGTCGCTGATTTTACGACCTTGTGGGCGCTCGTTGGCATACTCCAAAGAAGCATAATAAGCCGCAGAAGCAATGGCAGCTCCCATCAAACCTACTCCTAAACGAGCTTCGTTCATCATTTGGAACATGTAGCTCAAACCTTTGTTAGGCTCTCCAACTAACCAACCATGACAGTTGTCGTTGTCACCCGCAATGTAGTGTACCGCAGGCGTACTCTTTTGTCCCATTTTGTGGTATACGCCGGCCGTTGTTACGTCATTGTCTACCAATGCACCGTTTTCTTCGCGGTATTTAGGTACTACAAACAATGAAATACCTTTGGTACCCAATGGTGCTCCATCGATACGAGCCAACATTAAGTGAACCACGTTTTCGGCTCCTTCGTAATCCCCTGCCGAAATAAATATTTTTTGGCCTTTTAATTTATAGTGACCTTCGTCGGTAGGTGTAGCTGAACTTACAATGTCAGAAAGAGAACTACCTGCTTGAGGCTCAGTCAAGGCCATCGTACCTTGCCACTGACCTGCCAACATTTTGGTAGCATATTTTTCTTTCAACTCTTCGGCTCCATAAGACAAGATCAAGTGAGCAGAACCAGCCGTCAATCCAGTAAACATCAATACACCGTTGTTGGCTGCACTCATAATAGCACCTGCACCTGCAGTTACCATTTCGGGCAATTGTTGACCACCATGCTCGTAAGAAAAGCTTGCACCAATAAAGCCAGCTTCACCAGAAGCTTTGATAAATTCTTGAATTTTTGGGTGGATGGTTACTTTGCCATCTTCAAAAGTGTGATCAGTGCGATCAATCTCTACATAGTGAGGGAATAGGTAACGATCAGCCAAGTCAGTGGCTGCGTCTAAAATCATGTTTACAGCTTCGCCGTCGGTTTCGGCATAATAGGGCGTGTCTAAAACTTCCTGAATATTGAAAACCTCATTCAACAAAAATTTCAGGTTCTCAACACTTACATATTTCTTTGCCATAGTAATCTGTGTTTTTGTAACAGTACCTTATATCAAGATTCGGGTAATTTTCTGAGGCTAAAACGGTTGACTTCCAAGTATTTGCCTGCATCAACCACCTCAAACCATTACAGGAATCTAGTCAACTGTTATTTGATATATGGTTGTGTATTAAATTTTGATTTATATACGTATATTAACTGATTCAAATTATGACCAGTGGTCAAACTTACAACAAATATACGCAAAATACCAAAAGTATTATGCACGCATAACAATTTATTTACGGGTAAATCTTACATTCAACCAAGAAAATTGGGAATTGTATTCCTATAAACTAATAATGTATAGGAGAAGGTTTGAAAAAGAAGGGGATTTTTTGGAGTTTGTGATTTTTGACTTATTCGATCTACAAGAATGAATAACTTTTACCACAACAATGGATACTTTAGAAAAATTTGAAAAAATCATCGATTGGTTTGCGCAACAAATGACTGATCCAGCCTTGGAACTTGAAGTCAATCAATTAGCTCCACAGCAAAACCTAGTAGGAGTAAATCTGGTAGAAGAGCTACTAGGAGAAAGTTTTCCACCCGAATTGCTCAAATTATATCAAAAATATGATGGAGAGCAAGGCACTGGATTTGGAGCTTTTTTGGCCCACTCATTGGTCAGCCTGAAGGAGATGATTGATAGCTTAAACTTTTCAAAGACATTGATCAAACCTGACAATCCTTTCGTAAAATATCCCGAAAAATCAGCCAAATTTATTCTGGTAATTGCTGACAAACTGATTACAGAAGTGTTGCCAGACCCAGAGAATTGGCATAAACTTGAGATAGAGCTTTCTCCAAACTCTCTTGGGGGACCTTATCTATATTCCCAAGAAGATACAACCAGCCAAAACCGCGAAATACCCGATATACCAGCAGATACAGAAGAAGCGATCTTTGACTTAACCAAAAAACTATACGAGTTAGAAAAAGAAGATTACAACTGGAGTGAATTGATGCTCGTAATATTCAAAGATGGCTCAAAAACGGTCAACAGAACTTTTTATGACTTTGCCGCCCAAATGGGGATCACGTCTTACCCCAAAGGAGCCATCAAACCCAAATATTTCCATATCAAATGGCTACCAATCATTTCTGACCAAAGTGGGAACTACATTGGTATTGACTTGGACCCTGATAAAAAAGGTACTAAAGGGCAAATTATCGTATTTGGCAGAGATGAACAGCAAGTATTTGTAGTCGCCAATTCCTGGGAAGATTTCTTAGATTTCAACCTTCACCTGATTGAAAGTGAAGGTGACAAAATAAACGAGGAAATTCATTTACACGATTTTTATAAAACGATTTTAATACCTGATAATTAATCAGTTCTGCTTAATTTAGCAAAGCAATATTCAGAAAGTGAATATAATTGGTTAGTTTTAAGCTAACTGGTCTTGGCCAAAAGTAAATGGATAAAGAACTTGCTAGAAACGAAGCATTGGTCTAAAACATACTTATTTCCAATACGTTCAAATGAAGACAAGCATTAAATCAGTTGGTAATTATTTGTAAACTAATGACTCAAACCACAATTATACGCTTACTTAAAGACAATAAACAGTTCTTGAAAGATAAATATAGCCTTACAAGAATTGGTTTGTTTGGTAGTTACTCCACTAATACTAATGATGAGAATAGCGATATCGATCTAGTATATGAATTAGCAGAAGGAGAAAAAATAGGCTTGAAAAAAATTCATGAACTCGAAGTATTTTTAAAAAAATTACTCCAAACAAACAAGATAGATTTGATAAATCGCAAATACATGAATCCAATTATTAGTTATGAAATGGAAAAAGCAGTGATTTATGTTTGAAAAAAGAACTTCACTTATATACTCACAATACTCGAATCCATCGAGAAGATTTTTATTTATACGAAAGAAATCAATGACGCTGAGGGGTTTTATACACTAAACGAACAGATGAACTTTAATGCTTCTCAAGCGCTCTTGTTAGTAATTGGGGAAGAAACAAAAAAATTTCGGAAGGCTTAAAAGAAGAGCACCCTAAAATTCCCTGGAATCTCATCGCTGGTTTAAGAAATAGAATAGCCCATGATTACAGAAGTATTGACCCAAATATTTCATTCGATATCATCCAAAACTATTTATTAGAGTTAAAAGAAGAGCTAGTGCTAATGTTGACCAAAGTCGAGTATGAAAAAGAATTGCTTGAAAAAGTTGTGAACACTCCTCAATATGCTCATTTAAAATATCTATTAGAAGAATAAACATCAATTTTTCTTAGTCATTGTTTCGCTAAACTTAAGAAGGAAGTATAATTGATTAGTTTAATACCTAACCCGACTTAACAGAAATTATAACTGTTTACATAGACATCGTTACAAACGAAGGAGCACACAAGAAAAAAATAGTAACTAGGCCTCAAAAAACTTATGATGAAAACCCTCCTATCTACCCCTCGTGGAACATTTAATATTCACACTTATGGTAATCCAGAAAACCCACCGGTAGTTTTATTACATGGCTGGCCGCAAACGGGTTATTGCTGGCACCATTTGGCAGCACATTTAGATGGTTTATACGTCATTGCCCCCGATTTACGCGGCATGGGCGATAGCAACCGGGAATTGGATCTAAAGTTTTATACCAAAGACGAAATGTCGCTGGATATTTTTGCCATTGCCGATGCACTCAACATTGATCAATTTTACCTGGGAGGCCACGATTGGGGCGGAGCCATTGTACAAGAAATGGCTTTTATGCATCCTGAGCGTATCAAAAAACTCATCATTATCAACATGGTGATCATCAATAATCCAGTGGGGCGGGCTAAAGCCGAAGAAGTCTTGATTCCCCATCAATTTCGTTCGTCTTGGTATCAGTTTTTCCTCAGTATCAAAGATTTACCCGAAGCCTTAATTGCGGGGAAAGAAGAGGTCTGGGTTCGTTTTTTTAGCAGAGGTATTAGCAACCCTGTGCCTGAAGATGCCATTCAGGAATACATTCGTTGCTACAAAATTCCTCATAGTATTACCACCGCTGCCAATATCTACCGTACTTTGCCCCAAGATCGGGAACGCTGGAAAGCACGTTATGCTACTCACAAAGTAGATATTCCTACCAACTTTATCCATGGCGTGCTAGACCCGGTCATTATCAAAGAATACATTGAAGGAGTAGAAGCATATTATTCACAAGTAACCGTAACGAAGTTGAAAGGAGGGCATTTTATTGTAGATGAACAACCCGCAGCAGTAGGCAAGGCCATCTGGCAGTTTTTATTAGGATAGCATCATATGACAAACAAAAAAATTACGGCAATCTGCGTATTTAACACCCCAATAGACGGTAAAAACTACGGTAAAATTTACAAAGAATATGTGTATGGCTATGGCATGGGGTTCGGACCTGACCCCGATTTGTATCAGTTTGTAAAGGATTTGCTCGAAGACTTTCCCAAAGAATATTTTGATACAGAAGATTTGTTGGAAGACGTAGGATATCACACGGTGTTTATTGAGCAAAACCAAGCATTGCCTCGGCTAGATTTTCATATTTTGATCGACAAAGCGCTCAAAGCTGGTTTTTATATCAGTGATGAAACCAATGGTGGTTTTTATAACCCATCACTTCTCAATTGATCAAGCTATTTTGTAGCAACATCTAACTCAAGATGTTCTCTTCAATATAGCTGGCAAAGCGCTCAAAAATTGCGGTTAATACCTTTCCGCTTCGTTTGAGTTTGGCTACCATAATCAAGCCCTCTACTGTGGTCATCAAATAAAGCGCTTCTTGAGTGGGATTGATGGTGGATTTAAAATCGCCTTCCTTTTTCCCTTTTTCAAGAATTTTCTCCACAATTCCTACCAATTCATCTAATCCATCGCTGGCCAACACTCTAAAATCTTTGTCAGTATCATCGGCCTCAATGGCGGTATTGAGAATAGGGCACCCTCCCACCAATGTAGGTGCAAAAAAAGTAGTCTTGAGATTATGAAGCAGTTGCAACAATTGCTCTCGGGGTGGTTGGTCTTCGTGTACTCCCGCTACATAGCTATTTTTCAATAACTGGTAATTGTATCGGAAAACCTCCTTCGCCAAGGCTTTTTTGGTGCCAAAATGACGATAAATCCCCCCCATTTGATAGCCAGTGGTCTCTACAATCATTTGCATTTTGGTGCCTTCGTACCCATGTACATTAAATAATGGTGCCGATTTTTCAATAATTTCTTGCCTGGTTTTGGCCGCGTTCCGGGTGGTCCTTTTCATAGTTTACTTTTAAATATCGAAGAGAAATTTACATAAAAATTAAGAAAGTATTTGCTCTCTTAGCAAGTTTTTCCTTACTTGAGAGTAAATACTCTCTTAACAATATCCCTTATGAAACTCCGAATTACCCATAATAGCATCCGAATAAGGATTAGAAAATCAGAACTAAAGCAACTGGCTCAAGAAAGATTGGTAGAAGAAACCGTAAACTTAGGCCAACAAGTCATTTTCAAATTTGCCTTAGGTATTGATGAGGTTTCATCGCAAATTCAAGCCTCATTATCAGGTAATTACCTACAATTATTTCTTCCTCTAACCACCGCCCAAAACTGGATTAATTCTAATGAAGTTGGTTTAGAAGTCAATCAAACCATTTCTGAAACAGACACCCTGCACCTGCTGATTGAGAAAGATTTTCCTTGCCTTGATCGCCCAGAAGAAGATAAAAGTGATACTTTTTGGGAGCTGGTTCCCGAAACACCTGATGCTTGCTAATCATTACCTCTATTTCAAATATTCACCCAATTAATTGACCCCATGACTACTACCACCCACTCTACTGCCTGTATCTTATGTTCGCAAAATTGCGGTATTGTTGTCGAACAAAACCAACAAGGTGAATTCACCAAAATTGTCGGTGACCCTGCCCATCCTGTATCTGAGGGTTACTTGTGCCAAAAAGCAACCCGTTTGGGATATTATCAGAACCAAGCAAGGCTTACTTCACCTTTGCGCAAAAGGGCTGACGGTACTTTTGAAGAAATTTCCTGGGATACTGCCATCAAAGAAATCGCGCAGAAACTCGTACACATTCGAGATACTCACGGCGGCACCAGCATTGCTTACGCTGGTGGTGGTGGCCAAGGCAACCATTTGGGTGGGGTATATGGAGCCATGTTGAGGGCAGCCTGCCGCACTCCTTATCTTTATTCGGCGCTGGCCCAAGAAAAAACGGGTAATTTTTGGGTAAATGGCCATCTTTTTGGCCGACAAAACACCAATTATTGCGAACCAGTAGCGGAGGCTGAATATGTCATGGTTTTAGGTGCCAACCCAGTACAAGCCCATGGCATTCCCAAAGCACGCCCCACAATCAATGAGATTGCTCGCAATCCTGCTAAGACTTTGGTAGTGGTAGACCCTCGCAAAACCGAAACAGCCAAAAAAGCAGATATATTTATGCAGGTAAAACCAGGCAAAGACGCTTTTTTGTTATCGGCCCTGGTAGGATACATCGTTCAGCATAACTTGGAAAACAAGGAATTCATCGCGCAAAGAACCGTTGGGTTTGAAAAGATCAAGCCTCATTTTGAAAAAGTGCCTGTAAGTGAATATGCATCGATTTGTGGGGTAGCCGAAAAAACGATCATCCAAGTAGCTCAAGGCATTGCGGGTGCTAAAACTTTTGCATTAAGATCAGATTTGGGCATCGAGCAAAGCCATAATAGTACACTCAACGCTTACCTGGCTCGTTTACTTTTCTTGGTTACGGGGCATTTTGGTAGAGAAGGTACCAATACTTTGCATTCATTTTTGTTCCCATTAATTGGGCATTCCAAAGAGCCCGAAAACGGAGGAGAAACCACCCAAGTAACTAAAATGAAGGGCATTGGCAAACTCTACCCACCCAATATACTCCCACTGGAGATAGATACTGACCATCCCAAACGACTTCGGGCCTTGGTGGTAGATAGTGCCAATCCGGTAGCTACCTATGCCAATACTACCGCCCAACAAAAGGCTATGAAAAAACTAGACTTGATGGTGGTAATTGAGGTAGCTATGACCGAAACAGCCCAACTGGCCGATTATATTTTGCCTGCCCAAACTCAATACGAAAAAATGGAAGCGACTTTTTTCAACCTGGAGTTTCCAGAAAACTTTTTTCATTTGCGTCATCCTATTAGTAAACCATTGGAAAACACTTTGCCTGAGCCTGAGATTTATCATCGTCTGGTAACCGCCATGGGCGAGGTGCCTAAATCTTTTCCATTGTTGGCCCAAATAGCCAAGCTGGACCGCCGTTTTCCTACATTAAAATTATTACCCTTATCATTAGGAATCGCTACTTTTTTGAAGCCTCGTTGGAAAAAATACCAACTATTGCTCTTAACCGAGACACTGGGCAAGGCTTTGCCTTACGCTTATGCAAAACCCGCAGCCTTTGTGTGGATAGCCTCGCATCTATACACTAAAAGGCACCCTAAGGCAATTCAGCGAGTTGGGTTCAAAGAAAAAGGTTATGCGCTGGGAGAAGCCTTGTTTCGCAAAATACTCCACAGCAAATCGGGTACTTTGGTAAGCAAACATACTTATGAGGAACATTGGAATGATTTGATTAGGCACAAGGATCACAAAGTGCACCTCGAGATTCCTGAAATGTTGCAATGGCTGGACAAATTGCCCGAGCAGACTCAAACCGAAACAGTTAAAAAAGCGCCCAAATATCCATTTAACTTATTAGCAGGAGAGCGCCGATCTTACAATGCCAACAGCATTATGCGCAACCCAGAATGGCGTAAAAAAGATATGGTGGCTTTGCTAAAAATGAACCCCGAGGATGCTCAACAATATGCCATTGAGAACGGGGATTGGGTCAAGTGTATCTCTACTGTGGGAGAAGTAAAAATCAAAACTCAGATTACCGATGAAGTGCCGGTAGGCATGCTATCCATGCCCCATGGCTATGGTTTCAACTACCCCAATCAATCAGAAGAGGCCATTGGTGCCCAGGTAAACCAGTTGACCTCGCTCGATGATTGCGATCCGCTGGCCAAAACTCCTTATCACAAAAATGTGCGAGTACGCCTGGAAAAAATAATCCAACCAGTAGATGCCAGTGTATAAATTTTAAAATCTCAGGCAAAGGGTAAACGTCTATTGTGAGCCCTTTTGCCTTTTTAATTGCTTATAAAACTCATTATGTCAATATACAAACAGCTGATGGATGCAGGTGCCCGATACTTTGGGAGGCATCGCGTATTTAAGTATGGATTCAATATATCGCCTATGTACCGAAGAAGTACAGGCAGAATTGTAAGTGTCTCTAAAGACCTGCTAAAAATCAGCATGAAGCTCCCCATTAGCTATAAAAATAGAAACTATGCCAATACCATTTTTGGAGGTAGTATGTTTTCAGCAGTAGACCCCATTCCGATGGTACAATTGATGAATATCTTGGGCAACGATTACGTCGTGTGGGACAAGTCAGCCGAAGTTTTTTTTAGGCGCCCCGCCAAAACCCACTTATACGCCAATTTTGAATATACGCCAGAAGAATTAACCGCTATAAAAACCAAGGTAGAACAAAACCAGGAAATCGAGATTGTAAAAACCACCCAGTTGACTGACAAGGGTCAAGAAAAGGTGTATTGTGAGGTTAGAAAAACAATCTACATCGCCGATAAGGCTTATTACAAACAAAAAAGAACACTTAAAGCTCAGGTTTGATTTTTAATCACTCCCCTACTTTGAAAATGTAATAAGCTTTGTCAATCAGGCATTTATAAAACCAATCAAAACTAGTTCGGGAAGTCACCAGAAAGATTTATATTGAGCAAACCGCTAAACCTACATTATTATGAATTTTGACCGAACTGGAATTATTCTATACACGCTCCATTATCAAGCCTGTGTTACTTTTTATGAAGAGGTACTCCAACTCAAAAAAATGTTTGAAAACGATACATTGACTTGTTTTGAATTTGGAAGCGCTTATCTAATGGTAGAAATAGACGATGAATACGATAGTACTCAACCCGAAAAAGGCCGTACTCGTACCTGCCTGCGAATGAATGTACCTAACGTAAAAGCTCTTGCTGATCGTTTGAAGGCCCACCAAATAGAAGTTGACTATCAAGAACAGGCCTGGGGTACAATAGCCAAATTTTATGATCCAGATGGTAATCTGTGCGCTTTTAAAGACAGTGAAAAGTTTGAGAAACAAATTGCTGATTATCAAAAATAATTGATAGGAATGGAAATTGGTCACTATTATCTATTAGATACCTTTGCAGACGCTCCTTTTCAGGGAAGTCCTACGCCTGTTTGTATCTTATCTGAGCTATTGGACGCACCGACTATGCACCAATTAGCCCAAGAGTTGAACGCACCTGTCACCGCTTTTGTGGAACCGTCAGATGTAGAAGGCTACTTTATGATCAGGTATTTTACCACTGAAGGAGAAATACCTGCCTGTGGTCATGCTACGCTGGGAGCTTCATTTGTATTATTGACTCAAGAGACCTCTTTTAATAAGATTAAGTTTGTTACCATAGAAAATACCAAGCTCAAAGCGCAAATAATTGATGATTTGGTATATATCGAGTACCCTCGCTTTCCGAACACTATAATTGATATCCCTCCCAAACTATTGGAAGCCTTGGGGATGTCTACCCCACTCATTCACTTTTACAGTCCAGCACTACAATCGCTATTTATAGTGTTGGATAACCCCTCCGAAGTAAATAGTATTCAACCAAACTTTGAATTACTCAAACAAAGTACTGATGAAATCAAAGAGGTAGTCATTATAAGCAAATCTGCTGACAAAGCATTTGACTTTGTGCTACGCTCATTTTGCCCCTGGATTGGTATCGATGAAGATCCGGTCACGGGTTCTATTCATTCGGTATTAGGTTCCTATTGGCAGGCGCAAACCAATAAAAATGATTTCGCAGTTTATCAAGCATCCAAAAGAGGTGGTAAAGTATTCGTAAAAACTTTTGACGATCATGTGTCACTTGGAGGGCATTCTAAAATACTAGTGGCTGGCAAACTATTCCTTTAACTTTACTTTCCTCTTTAACCTTCTTGCTCTTACAGCATTGATGTTTTTTTAAACAAGAATTAGTACAAGTTTTCTAATTATTAATTTATTTTAGTTTATTTGTACTAATGAGTATCAAAGAAAAAATACAACAACAAGCGATTGCTTTGTTTTCTGACAAAGGATTTTCGGCTGTTACAATGCGTCAAATTGCTGATGCACTGGGCATTAGCCCCGGAAACCTTACGTATCACTATAAGTCAAAAAGTGATTTGATTGCGGTAATTTACCAGCAAATGCATGAGGAGGCCAAAGACTATATTATCACCGAAGGCTATATTACTCTCCATCACTTTGAGCAAATGATGGAGAAGTATTACAAACTGACCCAACGTTATAAATTCTTCTTTAATGATGTGGTACATATCACTCGTCAATACTCCGAAGTAGGCAAAATGTATGAAGAATCGAACTTGTTGCGCTTCGAGCAAGGAAAAAAATTACTGGACTATTATGTAGCCAGCGGCCGAATGAAGCCTGCCTCTGCTTTGATCGACTATGACAAGTTGGTGCATAATATATGGATGGTGAGTGCTTTTTGGTCGTCTCAAGAGCAGGTGATACCCTCGCCTGATTATCCAACCAACAAAACTACCCCAGTAGACATGGCCATGCAGTTGTTGATACCTCATTTGACTGAAAAAGGGATGGAAGAATACCAGCAAATCAAAAAATTTACCCAAACCTCCCAGAATATCTAACTTAAATCACACAATGTATGACAATTCAGGAATGGAAAAATCAAGGAAATTTCTTTCAATATAAAGGGCACTCCATCTTTTACCGTGATGAAGGTCAAGGCGATACACTTTTGTTAATTCACGGATTCCCAACTGCATCCTGGGATTGGTGGAAAATATGGCCTACCCTTACCAAAAGCTATCGAGTAATCGCGCTCGATATGATTGGCTTTGGTTTTTCGGATAAACCAACCGACTATCAGTACTCTATTTTAGACCAAGCTAATATCCACGAAGCTTTGCTCCAGCAACTCAATATAGATACTTGTCACATTTTGGCCCATGACTACGGCGATACTGTGACTCAAGAACTTTTGGCAAGATTCAATGAAAAGACGCTAAAATTTAATATCGACTCCATATGCTTGCTTAATGGAGGGCTGTTCCCAGAAGTCCACAAACCAAAACTCATTCAAAAACTCTTGATTAGCCCAGTTGGTTTTGTATTTGGCGCCCTGACTTCCAAAAAAAGACTGAAGGCAAATTTTGACGCAATTTTTGGACAAAATACCCCTCCAAGCAGTCAGGAAATAGATGAGTTTTGGAACCTCATCATGCACAACAAGGGCAAGAGAATTATGCATAAACTCATTCGCTATATGAGCGAGAGAAGGCAACACCGCACTCGTTGGGTGGGGGCTTTGCAACAATCTTCTGTCCCTCTTCGGCTCATCAACGGTGGAAGTGATCCTATTTCGGGTGCTCACATGGCGCATCGTTATCAAGAGTTAGTACCTACTCCTGATGTAGTGGCTCTGCCTGAAATTGGGCACTATCCCCAAACGGAGGCTCCGGAATTAGTTTTGAAAAGTTACCTAGCTTTTGTCAATTAATGAAGTCACTTGCTCACTGGGAATCCACTGGAAGATACATCACTCTGGAAAACCAACAAGTTTTCTATAAAAATGATGGCCAAGGAGAAGTGCTACTCTTGTTGCATGGTTTTGCTACCTCCTCTTGGGACTGGCACAAAGTATACACCCCACTCACTAAAAACTACCAAGTAATTGTACCTGATTTTTTGGGGTTTGGCTTTTCAGATAAGCCACCAAAGCAAAGTTATACAACCCATAGTCGGGTACATACTTTACAGCAATTGTTGGGAGGATTGGGCATTCTTGAGGTACACATAGTGGCCTGTAGTTTTAGTGTGTCATTGGTGCAAGAGCTACTATGCTGGCAAAAAGAAGGGAAACTTACCTTTAGGATACAGTCTGCCTGTTTGCTCAATGGCGGCTTACTCACCGAAGTAAACCGACCCAGTTTACCTCAAAAATTGATGTTATCACGTTTTGGAGGGGTTATCACACGATTTTTCAGCAAAAAAACGTTGGATAAAACTCTCAGAAAAATTTTTGCCGAAAATACGCAACCTTCTCCTCAACTCATTGATGAATACTGGGAATTGTTGCGTCATAAAAATGGCTTGAAGGTGCTTCATAAAACAGTCTGTTATCTCAAAGAACGTCGTTTGTACGCCAAACGTTGGCAAGACATCTTACAACAAGCTCAAGTACCTGTATGCCTCATTTGGGGGGTAGATGAACGTGACACCATTTCGGGAAAAGATACCGTGACCAAATACAAAGCATTGGTACCCAATGCCAATGTTACAAGTTTGCCCAACATAGGCCATTACCCTCAGCTAGAGGCCCCAAAACTATTCCTTACACATTTGTATAAATTCTATGAAAAAAATATTCAAAAACTGGATGGGTAATGTCAAAGATACCCCTAAAGCTTATTTAGAACCTTCCAATGAAGAGGAAATTGTAGCCATTGTACAAAAAGCCCTCAAAGAAAGCAAAAAAATAAGGGTTGTAGGCTCTGGCCATAGTTGGTCACCCCTGGTGCCTGGCGGCGACCTATTACTCTCGTTAGATCAGTGGCAAGGCATCGTTTCTATTGATGAAACCAACCAAGTGGCCGAAGTAAAAGCGGGTACCAAAATTTGGCGATTGGGCAAACTACTACACGAAAAAGGCTGGGGAATGGAAAACTTTGGCGACATCAACCGTCAGTCGATTGCTGGCGCCATGAGCACTGGCACTCACGGTTCAGGGCTTGGGTTAGGTACCCTTTCAACCCAAGCGGTGGGCTTCACACTGGTCACGGGTAAGGGTGAAATAGTAGAATGCTCTGCTCAAGAAAACCCAAACTTATTCAAAGCGGCCCAAGTCTCTATGGGGTTGTTGGGCATTATTACCAAAATCAAGATTCGAATTATCCCCGCACAAGTACTGAAAGCCGTAAAAAGTACCCAAAATTTAGATAATACTTTGGCTCACATAGGCCAACATCTTCAAAACCGTCATTTTGAGTTTTATTGGTTTCCTGGTACCAAGTACACTTATCACAAAACCATGAATGTAACCGATGAGCCGGCCAAAGCACTGGGTTGGAAGCATAAGTTTCAGGATATATTTATTGAAAATTATTTACTTTGGGTTATCTGTAGAATCGTAAAACTGTTTCCCTCTCTGGCAAAGCGAGTGAGTAACTTTTCAGGAAAAGTATTGAAAGATGGCTTGTTTATTAATTACAACCATCTTCTATTGTCTCAACCCAGGCTAGTCACTTTTACCGATTGGGAGTTTGCTTTTCCAGTAGAAAAATTTGCCGAAGTAGTGAAAACAATGGAAGCAGTAATGGCGCAGAAAAATCTCAAAGAGCATTTTCCGCTGGTTTGTAGATTTGTCAAAGGAGACGACATCCCATTGAGCCCAGCTTATGGACGAGATACCGCCTATATTTCCTTTCATACTTATGCAAAACGCAAAAACCCTGAATACCTCGAGCATCTCGAGCAAGTAGTGAAATCGTTTGGTGGACGTCCTCACTGGGGTAAATTTCATACTTATACTACTCAAGAACTTCAGGCACTCTATCCTCAATGGCAGGTGTTTATGACTATTCGTGAACAGATTGATCCTCAACAAATATTTGTAAATGATTATCTGGAAAAACTACTGGATATCAAAAAGTTAGCCGCGGTATCTTAGCCCTGTATTCATATAAATAACTAGTGTTACGCAGTTATTCTAAAATACGCTATTTTGATTGTTAAATGGCCCCAATAGAATCAAATACAAGTCAACATAATGATGAACATATTTGAGTAAAAACAGTCTATAAAACATTGTTAATGGACACTTTAACTTTAAAAACAGCGTCCTGATTTTCGCCTTATTTTGTTGGCGTTAAGAAATTCAAGAAATGAAGCCGTGAAAACTGA
>DMXI01000262.1 GCA_003483885.1 Microscillaceae bacterium | reverse complement strand
CTAACTTATGGGTACTTGTTTTGCAAATAATATTGCAAATGCAAGTAAGACAAATATACACGATTTTTTTTGTTATGCAAAAGTTAGCTAAACAACTTCTATTGGTAAACAAAAACTTACACCAGCATCATATAAGGGTTCTCAAGCATTTGTTTAAGGGTTTTTAGAAACGCCGCCGCCAAGGCACCATCTACCACCCGGTGATCTGAAGAAAGGGTTACTTTCATTACGTTGCCCACTTCCAGCTGGCCGTCTTCACCTACTACTGCAGTTTGCTTAATACCTCCCACAGCCAAGATACAGGCATCGGGTGGATTAATGATCGCAGTGAAATCTTCTACCCCAAACATTCCTAAGTTTGACACTGAGAACGTGCTGCCTTCCCAATCGGAGGGCTGAAGCTTCTTATCCTTGGTTTTGGCCACCAAATCTTTGGTAGTAGCTGCTACTTGCGAAATGCTCAATGTATCGGCAAAGCGTACCACAGGCACAAACAAACCATCAGGAACTGCAACTGCCATTCCAATATGAATATGGTCGTTGTAACGGATGGTGTCTTTCATCCAGGAAGCATTGATATTTTGATGACGACGAATACTCATCGCCACGGCTTTGATGACTAAGTCATTGAAAGAAACCTTGACTGGCGATACCGCATTGATGTGCTTTCTGGCATCCATGATCTTATCCATGCGGATTTCCATGGTTACATAGAAATGAGGAGCCGTAAATTTGCTTTCTGACAAACGACGGGCAATGGTTTTACGCATTTGTGAAACCTTCACATCTTTGTAGCTCTCGGTACCTACTGGCATTGGTACAGCTACCGAAGAACTTTCCTGGGTTGTGGCAGGTTTAGTAGCGGGGGCAGGTACAAAGTTTTCGATGTCTCTTTTAACGATTCTTCCATGATCACCCGTTCCGGTGATTTGTGCAATATCATATCCTTTTTCAGCTGCTAGTTTGCGTGCCAACGGTGAGATCTTCACCCTTCCATTGGTGTTATTGACTACTGGAGCGGGAGTAGCAGGCGTAGCTACTGCTGTAGAGGAACCATTACTTGAGGGGGCAGGAGTAGCCTCGGCTACGGGGGCTGGTGCAGGAGCAACAGTTGTAGTAGCACCACCAGCATTGAACTGATCTACCAAAGCCTGGAAGTTGGCACCCGCTTCACCAATCACAGCCAGTAAACCATCCACTGGAACACTTCCGCCGTCTTCGACAGCTATATATAATAAGATACCATCATCATAAGCTTCCATTTCCATGGTGGCCTTATCAGTTTCTACTTCGGCCAAAATATCACCTTCAGCGACTTTATCACCTACTTTTTTCAACCATTGAGCAATTACCCCTTCTTCCATGGTATCGCTCATCTTAGGCATAGTCACTACCTTGGCATTGTCTACCACTACTTGGGTTGCGGCGGGAGCACTCGTTGCAGGAGCGGCATCAGCCACGGGAGTAGGTTCAGCAGTGGTGGTTGCGCCTCCAGCCAATAGTGGCTTGTAATCCTCACCTGGCTGCCCAACAATTGCTAGTAAGCCATCTACGGGCACAGTTCCGCCATCTTCAACCGCTACATATAATAGCGTACCTTCTTCGTAGGACTCAAGCTCCATGGTGGCTTTATCAGTCTCTACTTCGGCAATGATATCGCCTTCTGCTATAGTGTCTCCCACTTTCTTTAACCATTGGGCGATTACTCCTTCTTCCATGGTATCGCTCATCTTGGGCATGTAGATGATTTGGGCCATATTAAAATCCTTTAGTTTTATTACCAGAATACTCTGGTGTTGATTGTGTAGTTTTTGTCTTAATCTGTGAAAAAGAATTCACAGGTTTTGTTTTTGTTGTGTTAAAAGTCGCTTGTTAATTGCAAATTTTTGTTGTTTTATTTTTCTAGTGCTTTGTCAAGGCTATATTCCAGGATATATGATCCAAATATGTTTGTATTACTTTGTTACAAAAAATTTACCCTGTAAGGAACTACGGGCTTCGGCCCCGATGCATCGGGATTTTTAACTATGCTCTTTTTTTGTGCCTCGAAATACTTTCATCTTTGACTCACCTTACCCTAAATCCAGCCCTTGACAAAGCACTGGTAACAAGATGACTTCTCAGTCAAAAATAAATGTATTATTCACATAATCAAAATTAATTTGAGCTAGTAACTTTATTACAATTCAAGCTAACAATATTTATATTAATTATCGGTAATTTGTTATGCACGCATAACTTTTTCTCTTGATTGTTGACTTTCACAATTCAACACAAAAATTCAAACAATATAGAACCATAACTTTTTTGCATATGCTTACTTGCCAAAAGGAGCTGTTTTCTTTGCCTGAAGAGGTAACTTACCTAAACAATGCCTACATGGCCCCTTCGCTCAAATCAGTGAGCGAGGCTGGACTCCAGGGTATTCATCAAAAAAACACGCCTTATGTGATCCGCCCTCAGGATTTTTTTGAACCCACTGAAGTACTTCGAGAGGCTTACGCTCGTATTATCAATGCGCCCAATCCCCAACAAATCGTTACAGTACCTTCTATTTCTTATGGTATTGCCAATGCGGCCCAAAATATTGACTTTCGCCCAGGAGACGAAATCTTATTGATAGATGAGCAGTTTCCCAGCAATTACTACATTTGGCAACGCTTGGCGGAAGAACAACAATTGACGATTAAAACCATCACCCCTCCTGATACTTTAGAGAATAGAGGGCAGCTTTGGAACGAGCGCATTTTACAGGCGATCAATTCTAAAACAAAGGTGGTGTCTATGGGGCAGGTACACTGGGCCGATGGAACCAAGTTTGACTTGATGGCAATCCGACAAAAAACCCGTGCAGTGGACGCACTCTTGATATTGGATGGTACCCAGTCGGTAGGAGCTTTGCCTTTCGATGTTCAAGCCATTCAACCCGATGCCTTGATTTGTGCTGCTTATAAATGGTTGATGGGACCTTACTCTATTGGCTTGGCTTATTATGGGGAATATTTCAATCAAGGCAAACCCATTGAGGAAAGCTGGATGAATCGTTATAATAGTGAAGACTTTGCCAACCTGGTCAATTATCAGGAAGCGTACCAGCCGGGAGCCTTGCGATACGAGGTAGGTGAACATAGTAACTTTATTTTGATACCTATGTTGAGCGAAGCCGTTCGTCAGATTAATGCCTGGGGGGTAGACCATATTCAGGAGTATTGCCGTCGTTTGACTGCTCCTTTTATTGAACAACTAAAAAAACTAGGCTGTTGGGTAGAAGATGAAGCGTATCGAGGAGCACATTTGTTTGGGGTACGTTTGCCCGAAGAGGTAGATGTGACTGAGGTAAAAAACACGTTTGCTCAAGAAAAAATATACGTTTCGGTGCGTGGAAATGCGGTAAGAATCGCAACTCATTTGTATAATGATGAAAAAGATTGGCAGAAATTAGTAAATTGTTTTGAACAAGTACTTATTTCTAGAACTGCTTAAAATATGCTGGGAAAATTTTTCAAGAAAAAAGACTCATCCAATGGACAAAAGAAGGGAAAGCCAAAAGCGCTTCCTCCTTTGGTAGATTTAGATCAAAACCCCTTGCAAGAAGGAGATTTGGTGCAGGCGTTGCGATACGATTTGGGCAAATCAAAAATTGTGATGGAGGACGATATGATTTATTACGAGTCTTTAGAGTCGGGTGAGCGAGTAAGTTGGGTCAAAATGATTGATGCTGCTACAGAATTTCAAAAAGTAAAAAAGTTATCTTCCTAAGGTATCTCCTTTACTTAAAGTAAATAAGAAAACGCTCAACGAATGGACTACGAATGTTGAGCGTTTTTATATTACTTATCCTTTTCCTGTGTACAGGAGAGGCTACTTGGACTACTACTCGCCAGGATAAGCAAAGATCTTATCATCAATTTTTTCATTGATTTTGATAGAAGTCACGCTAATTTCAATGGTTTGTCCTGCTTCTACTTTCATCTTATGAGGAAATTTTACCCCTGATACTGCCTTATAATCAGACATATATCTAACAATAGTAGCTCCTGCTGAATTGGTACTAATTGTTTTTACAATCATGTAATCATCTGTACCCATAAAAACAGTCCGGGTTGGTCCATCCTTTCTGGTTACCTCTAATTTATAGCATTCTTTACCTTCTATTTTTTCTTTGCCAGCCAATTTGATCGTATGTCCTTTTTCTTTATAACTAGTCCATATTCCATCAAAAGTATTGGCTGCACTTTCTTTGTTTTCTTTGTCACTATACTTATCAGTACCACCCATTTGGTTCATTCGCCAGCCGGTTTTACCGTCAAAACAGTTGGTCACGAATTCCATCCCCTGAACTTCCATTACTACTTTTACCTTGTTTTGGCGTTTTTCGTAACTCACCATGGTGATGTCCTGTCCCTGCACACTCATTGACATGGTGCGAACCTTAGATTTAATGGCTTTTAGTTTTTCGGCTCCACCAACGCTCTCGATGTGTTTGGCTACGATACTTTCTACGTTTTGGGCTTGAGCTACAAAAAAGCTAAGGGTAAATATGATTGATAATACGGTTCTCATTTTCTTATTATTATTTGTTCTTACTCTTTTGTTCCATTGGTAACAAAGCATTTATAATTCTTACACTTTGTTTTAAAAAAAATAAATACTTTCTTGTAAGTAGTTATTTATCAACCAATTGCGTTTGATCAAAAACCGATTTATTTATTTGCATTTAGCTTTTTTTTATGCCTCAAGCAAGATTTCAGATTGGTGTATGGTACACCAAAGAGTATGTCATTTCTTTGATAGATTATGTAGAGTTGTATAAGCGTGGATGGGTCGAAAAGCAACAAGTAGATCTTAAAACTTGCTATTTATTACTAGACGTTGATCAACAAAGCTATCACTCGTTTAATTGCTGTCATGTAGAAATGATGGGAATACAGTTTAGGGAAATACACCAACGACTGATTAAGGGGGAAGATGCTTTACTAAGGCCCGCAGTGATAGGCACTCCGAATATTTGGTATTTATTATTTGAACCTCACAAAGACTTTGTCTACATTTCTTCTATTACGATTCATGACAAAGACCCCGAATTGTATAACAACCTGTGGCACAACGACTTATCTTTAGGGCAATGTCAAGCAGTTTTTCCGTTTGAAACCCAGTTCAATACTCAGTCACAGGCCGATTACTTGTATGATTTTATTACAACCAACAAAGAGTTGCTCAAAAATCATAGCTGGAAAGGGCCAGAGCATACCAATTATTTTACAGAATTGGCTTTACCCAAATTTATGCTACTCAATGACCTTCGTTTGTATGGACAAATGGGGTTGGTGGTGTATGATATTACAGAAGAGGAGGTAGAAGTAGAGTATTATAAGTAGCTATTGGCTTTTCTCATATTTGCAATCTAGATGGTTTAATAACCGTTGGCTATTGGCTTTTTTCGGCTGCATCATCATTTACTATCCATCTAAAATAGTACTTTCGCAATCATAAAAAGCCAATAACCAAGGGCTAAAAGCCAATGTCCAAAAACTACTTCTTCTTCCGCAAGTAAACGTTGCCTTTGTGCGTTTTAAGGTAGATCCGAACTCCTCCCCCATTGAGGGTTCCTTTGATTCTGGCTCGTCCTCCGATTCTACGATAAGATTTGTCACCAAAAGAGGCTGTTTTTACAGGTAGATCAGAAAATACGTCTCCCATGTAGGAGCGCGTCTCAATATCCGCTTTCTGACCAGGAGCAACGCTTACATCAATGAACCCACTCACACTACGGGCACGTAGTTGGCAATCTTTGGGGTGATCCATTTCTATGTTACCACTGATGGTTTTGATGCGGAGTTTTTTAGTATTGGCTGGGATGTTAATCTCATAGTTGATGCTAGACAATAAAAAACTCCCATTCATATAATAACGGCCGTCTTCGTCGCTCCAGGAGGTGCTGTTCCCATACGAAAAGTAGGTGTCGTTATCTCCATTAAATACCACCAATGTTTTGGTAATTTTTGAGAAGTCTTTGATTCGCGAACGAATCTCAAAGCGATCGGATAGTTTTTCGCCGCTCAAGCTGAATTTTTCATTGTCTTTGCCTCCATTGATATCTACCGACACCTTGACTTGTACCTTGTTTTGGTTCCAGGTCTTGATCTTGATATTTTTGGCAAACTTGAGGTACAAATACAATTCCTTGTTTTTGTCAAAATCAAATGATTTATCTATTTGGCGGGCAGGCTTTGCCGTATTTTGGCTCCATCCCAGGGTAAACAAACTGCCCAGGAGTAGGGTTGTAATCAATAATTTTGTTTTCATGAGTGATGGTTTTTAAAACCCTTTGAGCCATTAGAAGTAGGTAAACTCAAAGGGTTGAGGTGATTATTTTTTGCGGAGATAAATATTGGCGTGGCGGGCACTCAGTCTTAAGCGTTTCCCTCCTCCATTGATTTTTGCGTTTACCTCAGCCGAACGAGATAAGCTGGTCATATCTCCTACCGAACGTTGATCGGCTTTGATCTCCATATTGCTGTATATCTCTCCATATTTGGTACTGGCGCGCAAGTCGGCTTTGGCATTTTCAGGAATAGTGATGTCCATTCCTCCATGACGAGCATTAATGTCTATATCGGCATTCATTGCCGCAAAATTAGCTTTTACCAACCCATGACGAGA
This sequence comes from Microscillaceae bacterium, assembly GCA_003483885.1. GTDB lineage: Bacteria > Bacteroidota > Bacteroidia > Cytophagales > Microscillaceae > Microscilla. The sequence continues at coordinate 2,309 of DMXI01000262.1, read as the reverse complement.
GTTGATTTTAACATTTCCCGTGAGGTTTTCCAGCTCTACTTTTGCGTGGCGAGCAGTAACATTTACATCACTACTAAAGCCTTTCAGTGAAATTCTATGACACCAACTGGTAGATACCTCCATTGCCAACTTTACATCTTTGGGCACTTTGATTCGGTATCCACCATAGTTGCGGCGTCTTACCGCTCTAAGGCTTACCACATTTCCATTTTTTTGGTAATTCAATCCTATATTGGTGTTGTCATTGACACTGCTAATTGACTTCAGGCCTCGGGCTCGTTCGGGGGTTTCATATTGGCGTCCTCCTTCAATTACAATCTCAGATCCATCGTAAGCCTCCAGATAAATACTTCCAGTAATTTCTCCTATCTCTAGTGTTCCAGACTTGAGCTCTATTTTAAATTCCTGCGCCTGAGCCACTTGCATAATACCTACCAATTGAATGATTAAAAATACTGGTAGGGTTGATTTCAATAATTTTTTCATGAGTATATAGTTTACGGTATTATATTTTGTTTCTTTTATTTATGTAGGCATCATACTACCAGGCATTTTCGGTTGTAGGAACACAAGCTGGGGTACCAACTGTTACCAAAATGCCCAGTAGTATGTGTGGGTTTTATTTTTTGCGCATATACACATTCTTGTAAGGAGAGCGTATTTCTATATCCACCCCTCCTCCATTCAAAGTTCCTCTTACTTTTGAGCGACTCTCCGAACCATTTACTTTAATGTCAAGGTTTGTATAAATATCTCCATAAGAAGAAGAAGCAATGATATTTGCTTTGGTATCGGCAGGTATGGTTACATCTATGTCGCCATAAGGGCATACTATAGACGAAGGTTTGTTTTGGTTTACTTTGCTAAAAACTACTTTGGGTCCCTTGTAGGTAGCATTGAGCAATACTGGCCCGGTAATGTTGTCTAGAGTTACCCGGGTGTAGGCCACGTCTATTTCAATTTCACCACTATAATTCTTGATTTCTAATTTGTCAGAATACACGCTACGCAAATAGGCCATAAAAGCAGTACCTTTGGGTACTTTGAAATAATAACTCTGCTTCTTACGACGTATCCCCTTAAATACGATTGTATTCCCCTCTTTTTTGTAGTTCATTCCTACTCCCGTGTTATCATTACCAGCAGCTCCGAGGATTTTTAGCCCTCTGGCCTTCTCAGATATTCTATAATTAGGTGCACTTATCAACACCTCCTTACCATCGTATTCCTCTACATAGATTTTACCTCTTACTTCCTGCACTTTTACCTTCATTCCTTTCCCAAAGGCCATTTTAAAATCCTGTGCTTGTCCTGGCAAGTAAACAAGGCTTAGTAATAACAGGGCGGTTAGCACCTTTAAATGTTTTTGTTTCAATATCTTTTTCATAGTTTTTTTAGAATTATTAATTGTCAATGTTGAATTGTTAATGAATCTAAGTACTTGACTATCAATTTTATATTTTAGTTTCTTTTACAAAGCCTTCAAGTTATCCTTGATGGTTTCGCGTACTGTTTCTGGAATTTCTTTATCGTTTTCCAAAATACGCTCAATAGGCTCTTTGGCTCGTTTGTCTTTCATCGCCAGCAGCATATTTACCATCGCAATCTTCAAAACCGGATCGGTTTGGTGGCTGATAGACACAATCAAGGCATCGCGCACTCTGGGATTGTCTTTGTACACAAACAAAGCATTGGCAGCCGCTAAACGTACATTTTGGTTTTCGTCGTTGTTCAAGGTCTTAATCAAGGCTTCTATTACTTGATCATTTTGATCCTTAAAAGTCTTGGTAGTGGCTTTTACTGCCTGTAGCCTTTCGCTAGCCGAAGGTTCATTCAGTTTTGCCTGAATTTTTTGAACCTCTTGTTGTACCATTTGCTGAATGGTGTTCTGATCGGGCTTACTGGTATTACTCGCTACTGTATTATCTACTGACATTCGCCCCAGGTAAAAGCTGGCCATCATTAAAACAAAACTGGCTGCTATCCCGCCTATCCAATACAAGCTACTTCGGCGAATTTGCACGGTTTTAGTCTGTCGGGTTTGATCCTGGTTACTTAGATTCTCCTCTATTGGGTCGCTCGTGGCGACCTCCAGGTTTGGGGCCAAATCCTCTTTGATGGCAATCATTTTTTCAAGATTTTTATCAAATTGGGCGTCCAGTTTTTGTTCGGAGCGAGCCTGGGTAAAAAACTGAAATTGAGGCCGATATTGTCTTAATTTAACCGGAATTTTCGCTTCATCCTGCGCAAAATACGCCATCAGCTCATCTTCTTCTACCAATGTGGTAGTTCCGTCAAAATATTTATTT
>DMXI01000074.1 GCA_003483885.1 Microscillaceae bacterium | reverse complement strand
AAGAGCTTCATATTGGTGTAGGCCTTGCCCGCAAACCAGCCACCACCTAGGGGACGCACCTCGGTGAGGGTAAATTCAAAGTCCCCCGCCATAATCTTATTCCCCACTTGTAAGTTTTGGATCGGATTGCTGTTGGATAAATCCACGATCAAATCTTTACCACATTGAACCTGGCTCGGCGCTGGGCTGGGCATCCGCAGGTCAGTGGTAGCCCCTTGTTCGCTCGAGAAGGCATTACAATCGGCACTTACTCTAAAAAAGTAATAAGTCCCTGGTTCCAAATCGTTGATTTGGGCACGGTTAGAAATGGCCCTTTGACTATACCACTCTTGATTTTCCCCTGCCTTTTTGAAATGTACGGTGTAGCTGGTGTGAGTACTCAGCGCATCCCACGCCAGCTGCACCTGATAGGGGTTCATGGCTTTTACCCGTACCCTTGGCGGTGGATCACAAGGTTTGCCATAACGGAACACCCGAATCTGACTAATCCCATTGTTGATAAAAAGCGTTCTACCTTGGGGGTCCCTCGCCCTTATTCTAATACTAAACCACTTGCCAAGACCCAATAACGGTTCTGCTTGCATGCCGTAATTGTAAGTGAGTGAGGTGGTCGTAGTACGGTAAATCTCAGGTCCCAGGCAGTTAAACAATTCGGCTTGGCTCACCCGACTGGCTGCGGCATTGCCCGTATTGATTCCATTGTAGGTGCGCTGGCATTCAGGGCGCAGTTCGTTGATAATCATCTCGTATTCAGGGGTAAAGGGCGTATTCGCCGGGCGGGTCCAGTTGATGTTCACTGGCTGGGCGCTTTCATTGGCGGAGTTGGTTGTACTCATATGTAGCGGAAGATTCAGAATAGGGGGTTGGATTCCAAAAATTCTTAGTATCTTTTGAGACAAGATGTCTACATTGGATACGAGCACATCAGGACGAAACCTATCATAAAAGGAAAAGGTGATACGGTAAATCCCGTCAGGAATACGCTTGGTACGCAAATACTGCTGGCGATCAAAGCCAATAAAGTCCAGGTTTTCCTGACTAAAATAGGGGGCCAGCTCTATTCCAGTGAAGGTTTGGCTCGGTCCTAAGTCTACAATGGGGTTGTAAGTGGCCCGGGTCTGGATTACAATACCGCGCCCATCCATACTTTCCAGCCGGATTTTAAGGATGCCTTGGTAAAAAGTACGTCCGCTTAGAATGATGTTTAAGTTCAGACTTTGGGCATAGGTATAGTCTGCTAAATAAGGTGAGTTGGGAGGTTGAACTGCGGCGATAAGCTTGACACTGAAATTTTGTTGGGCAGTGGCTTGAAATGGGGTGACCAGATTACCTAAGAAAATACAAAGTAGTAAATACCTTAAACATTCTTGCGCCTTGAATATATGCCTGACCTGATGATGGCAAGAAAAAAATCTCATGAAGTTGAAAAATTGATATTGAAGTCGTGTTGTTCGTATATATTTGGTAACTTCAATTTAAGCATCCTACTATTATATATAGGTTTGAGGTAAGGAAATGGACAAAAAAATCGAAAAAGTTTTACTTTTTTTTGAAGCGTTGGCTTTTGTTGGGTGTTTTTAGGTGTTCACCAAATTCCCCCAAAACCAACTGTTCACTAAACTCCTCTTTTACCCAAGTGTTCACCATTTTCCAAAAATCCAGACTGTTCACTAAAGTAAGTGCACTGAGTGTTCACCAAATTTCTCAAAAGCTAACTGTTCACTAAAACTCTCTTTTGCCCAAGTGTTCACTAAAATCGCCTTTTGCATAAGTGTTCACTATTTTCCCAAAAATCAGGCTGTTCACTAAAGTAAGTATACTGAGTGTTCACCAAATTCCTCAAAAGCCAATGCCAAGGCGTTGTTGACCCACCTCAACAATACTGGGGTCGATGACAGCCTTATTAGCATTCAACACTCCAAACCCCACAAAAAACAAATATTTTTTCAGCCCTTATTTTCTCAAAGGATCAGCCTTGCCCAAAGGTTAAAATAAGCAACTCATAATCAAACACTTATACGCCTTACCCTTTCTTTTCTGGAAAGCCAAACGGTTTGAAATCATTGCTCATTTTGCAGGCGTTTTCTCCAAAAAGTTTATACCACCAGTTAACTTTTTTAGAATGAATACTACCAAAACACCACAAGAGCGCTCTTAACTAAACCTATTTCAAAACATTAAAAACCACGATTATGAAAAAGCAATTTTTCGCCATGATTGCGCTATGCCAAATCATCAGCTTTGCCACCTCAGCGCAAGTCACTCGATTCGGAACAAATTCAGGAACCACGGGTAATCAGTCTAGTTTTTTTGGTTACCGCAGCGGACAAGTAAATACAGGAGCTTACAACACCTTTGTAGGGCATGATGCAGGTAAAAAGAATACCACAGGAACTTATAATACTTTTTTAGGAACCAGCGCTGGACAAGGAAACATTACTGGCAAATATAACCTCCTGCTGGGAGCCAGTGCTGGACTTTTGAACAATAATACCATTGGCTACAACGTGATGCTGGGAGCCAGCGCCGGAATTCTCAACAATGGGGCTTACAATATATTTATCGGGGAATCGGCAGGGGCTGCCGCCTCAGGAAGCAACAATGTATTTATTGGTTACCGCACTGGATTTAGTACTTCTGGGTCTTACAAACTCGCCATTGGTAATGGTTCTGGAACGCCATTAATTTCGGGTAGTTTTTCAAGCAAAGTAGTGGGCATTAACACCTCCAACCCAAGAGCTACCCTGGAGGTATACAAAAACGGGGGTACTTCCACATTAAGGTTACATGCAGGAAATCCTAATGTAGGTTCATCTATTGATTTTTTTAATGGAGCCCGTGGTACTGCCGATGAATTTTATATGGTAGGCATTAGGGCCAAAAAAAATGCTGCCGGAACTGCCGGACAGCTCCAGTTCTATATTAATGGCAATAACCTGCAGCAGAATGTACTTAACCTGCAACAATACAAAGTAGGAATCAATCATTTTAATCCTCTAGCCGAACTCGATGTTTACCGTCCCACCAGAGGTACGGCTACCATTCGCTTGCAAGGCGGAGGTAGTGGTTGGAATCCGGCTCGAATGGAGTTTTGGAGCGATCCTCGTGGCTCAAGCAGCGAATGGAGACCTGGTTATATAAGCTCCATAGACAACGGCGGTTTTACTGGCGGGTTGGCCATTTATACCAACGGAAGCGGAAGTAACCAAAGAACGGGATCGGTAGAAGTCATGCGAGTAGTCAATGGTAAAGTAGGTATTGGCACTACGCTTAGAGGAGTTGCTAGTGAGCATTTAGATGGGTACAAATTATTTGTAACTGAAGGCATCAAAACTGAGAAAATACGGGTGCAACTCGCCGCTAGCCGTTGGGCTGACTATGTCTTTGCCAAAAACTATCAACTACGTCCTCTGGAAGAAGTAGAGGAATTTATAGCCCAAAACAAGCACTTGCCTGATGTACCCTCAGCCGCTGAGGTGGGCAAAAAAGGAATTGACTTGGGGCAAATGGATGCCACCTTGCTCAGAAAAGTAGAAGAACTGACCTTGTATATCATCCAGCTCAAGAAACAAAACGAGCAACTCCAACAAAGATTAGAAAAACTGGAAAATAAATAAGACAACCACTATGAATAAGTTGATAAAAATTATGATCGGCTTGCTCTGGCTTATGTCTGGACAAGCAGTATGGGGGCAAGGGCCACCTTGTACCACCCCTCAATTAGAAGATGTTATTTGTAGCAGCAAGGACTGGAACTGGGAAGTAACTCAAGAAAGTTCTGAACATTGTGCTACCTGGACTGCTATCTCTTCCAGAGGAGCCATATATATGAATAGCCCTTGGAAAGATGGCTCGGGGGCAGTATCTAATATTGGTAACCAAGGA
>DMXI01000291.1 GCA_003483885.1 Microscillaceae bacterium | reverse complement strand
TTTTTTGGCTATAGAAAAAAATGAAGGGCTATTGAAGCTATAAGTACTTGATATTTAAATAGATACTTCTCAGATTAAGAGCCTTAAGCTTCCAAAAAATCAAGTTAAGCAAAGAAGTTAAGTTGACGCGCATGCGAAGCATCGGGACTTAGAAGCCGCTTGTGTCTCACAAGCGGGTCGATACCTCAAATAGGTGAAATTTAAGGACTCGATCGGTTTGTGGAGGCACCATAGCCATCAGGCTAATGGCTGGTTCAGATTTGCAATCTGAACTCTGCCTGGGCTGAATTTTTAATTCAGATACTCAGGGATTAAAAACCGACCAACGGGAGCTCAACGTAGTTAATCCCGAACAGATTACTTTCAGATTGCAAATCTGAAAGAGCAGTCTATATTTCATAAGCTACTGATTATTAGGCGCTTAATTTTTAACCTGACGGCTATGTGGTGGAGACACAAAACCGAGGCAGGAAAAAGTGGATCATTGCGTAAATTTTCCTTCGAGACAGTTAGCCTGACAGCCAACTTTAGCCAAAATGTCTAGCAGTATGACACAAACCATTTAACCTATGAAAAAACAATTGATCATTTTTTTAAGCCTCTTGATATTTGGCTGTCGGGATTCGTCTCAGGCTCAAGTACAAGCAGGTTTTGTAGTAGGCGTTCGTCATTTTCAATGGCTAGATGCTCAACGTACCGATCCTTATTATGGTGGCAAACGCCTCATCAATGTACAAGTTTGGTACCCGGTGGCTTCCTCGCTAAACCCACAAAATTTCAAAAAAGCGCCCTATTATTACCAAATAGCCCAAGTCTATCGACAGTTGAATCATTGGTCACAGGCAGATGTGCAAATGGTGCAAAAAATTACTACCGCAGCACTGGTAAATGCTCCCTTGTCGGATGCTTCTACCAAATATCCGCTTATTATTTTCTCCCCCAGTTTGGGTAGGCATCTGGCCCAATACACCTACTATGCCGAGCGTTTGGCCAAAGCTGGCTACATAGTAGCTGGGGTAAATCATTTGTATGAAAGTGAATACGTAATCAATGCTCAAAAACAGGTTTTTACCGCCAATCACCGCTTTCATGATAGTTTGAAAACTCTCAAGATACCTACCCAAATTACCGTTGACAAATACCGTGAAGTAAAAGGGTTTAGACAAGAAGTATTGGGGCAAGACCTGATTTTTTGTCTTAATCAGCTCAAGCGTAGCACATTTGCCCAACACATACAATTTAACAAAATAGGCGTTTGGGGCCATTCTATTGGAGGATCTGCCGCAATTTTTGCCAGCTTCAAAGACACCCGTTTTTCAGCAGTACTCGATCTGGATGGCACCCCTCCTTCGGCTGCTATGCGGCAAGGTATTCAGGCACCTTTTATGTTTATTGAAGATTTAACCGACTATAACAATCACCCTGGGTACAAAAAGCTCCATCAAAGAAGAAATGGCTTTTGCCAAAAAGTGAGCAAAAACGCCTACAGGGTACTATTGGCAGGCACCAATCATAATAGTTTTTTGGATATCTATTATCATACCGCGCGTAGTAATCACCAACGCCAAAAATTGCTTAAGGTATTGCATACAACCCTACATTATATGCAGGGATTTTTTGATCGCTACCTCAAGGCTCAAGCCTTTGAATTGAAGGCTGGTAAAACCAAAGAAATTGAAGTATTTACTTTTGAGAAATAGCTCTTTTGCCTATAACCATACTACTAGACATTTTGGCTAAAGTTGGCCGTGAGGACACGGCCAACGGCGGTCGCCTTCGTTTGTGTCTCCACAAACGAAAAATGCCTAGTAGAATGGCCTATAACAAAAAAAACGGGAATTATGCCCCGTTTTTTTCAATTAAAATATTTGAGTAACAATCGTTTATGGAGTTACAAGATTAGATTCCTCTGTGGTTGTTTTGTTTTTGTTGCAAGTGCCTTTCCAGACCGATGCTCGACGATACTTGCAAGAAGAGTAAGTAGTGTACTTACAGTTGTAACGCTTGGTTTCTAATTTTTTTGCCGACTTTACAATCGCAGGTGCGATGTTGTTTTCTACTTTTGCAGGTGCAGGACCTATTACATCGGCAGAGATAAAGAGTGCCGTTACTGCCATTAAGCAGATGATTGCTAAAAGTTTCTTCATGACAAAATAAATTAGTAATTAAAATGAGCAATACATTACAATAATACTAAATTTTCTTAGTTTCCCCAAATTTTTAACATAACCCTACGCTCGCTTACTTAGAGGCACTTTTGCTACATTTTGGATACAAAAAAAGCCCGCATTCTTAGAAACGCGAGCCTTGTATTCATCAGTTGGATAAATTACTTGCTAAGCTTCTCGAAGCCATCTACAATGGCATACACTTTTTTCATCTTAGCCGAAATACCTTTATTGCCTTTCCAGTGAAATTTGGCTAAAATACGTTTACTACTTTGGGTATCTTTGAGCCCTACCAGTACAAAGTATTGGGTATCTTTGCCTTTGTATTGAGTAAACACCAAATGTTGGCTAAACCCTCTCTTCTCTCCTCTATTTTGTTCGTTTAGCACAATGCCCTTCCCTATGCCTTTCATAGATTTAATGGCGCCCTGCGTAATGGCTTTAGGATCAGAACCACCCTGAGTCCAGGGAACCAATTCCAGCTTTAAGTCATTGCTACTGGCCAGTATTTTTTCTGGGGTTACTTTAGCTACTTTCCAATCTGGATTGAGTTTTACCATCAAACGATGCTTTTTCCAGGGGTAGTTATAGTTCGTTATATTTCCTTGTTTATCTTGTGCGGTTAGTGCCAAAGGGATAAACATTGCCAAGATGAGTCCCCTGATTAACTTTTGTTTTAACATTTCACTAATTTGAATTGATGTATCACTCTAACTACGAACAAAAACCAAAAAGTATTCGATTTTACGATGATTTATTGCTTAAAAATAGATTAAAAGTTCGTTTTCACGGCTAAACTGCCCAAAACAAACTATTAAATTCCATACATTTCGCCCCTATTTTTTCAATACTCGTTTGGCTCCAATGAATACCTTGTATAGAGGTTGCTCCAAAAATTTCTCTAAAGGCCAAATGGCCAATTGGTTGTTTTGTTTAGACAAATGCACCGCTTGATTTTCACCCAGGTACAAACCCACGTGTGCTCCCCAGGCATTGTCGGTTTTGTTCCATAATAATAAATCAAAAGGCTGTAAATCAGAAACTTGCTCGGTATACTCAGTATCTTCCCATAAATCGCTTGAGCGCAAATCGGGTATGGTAATGCCGTGGTGCTTAAGCAGTTCATAAGCAAATACCTGACAATTGGCTCCACCTTCTAGTCCATTGGTCTTTGGAGAACCAGGGTAGTGGGCACCATTATAGTTAACTTCGTAAAAACGTGAGGGGATTTCTATCATATTTTTAATGGAGGAGGGGGTTAATTATGAATGATCTTTTTAATGGTCAGTGATTGATGGTTAATTGTTCCATTGTTACGCTGCGCTTATTGCTCTATTGTTGCATTGTTTCGCGATGCAATATAATTGTTGATTATTGATGTTTAATGTTTAATTAATTCGCGATGCATCACAAAACTATGAATTAACTCCGCTTCGCGCCAACTTTTCATTTTTCACTTTTAGTTTTTCACTTAAAAGCCGCCCTTGTTCCCTAATCCCTGCTCTTCGCTTCGCACCAACTTTTCACTCTTCACTTTTAGCTTTTCACTTAATAAGCTGTGGACTAAAAAACTCCGAACTACCAACTAAAAACTAAATAAAAAAAGAGCACAGGAGCGAGTTCGTTAAACTATTCCAGCAATACTTTACTAAAATACCCCTGTACCCATATCTTTAAAAGCTCGTTTTTTTAGGAAACCACGGCTTGGTCGCGAATGCTTTGGATGAATGAATGTATATTTTCGGTCAAATTTTCTCCTTTGGTCAATGCCTTGATGAATGCGCTTCCGATAATGGCCCCATCGGCATTATGACAAGCAGTCTCATAACTTGTTTTGTCAGCAATGCCAAATCCAATCAATCTTGGGTTTTTGAGCTTCATCTGGGCAATACGCTCAAAATAAGCCACTTGCTCTTCCGAAATAGCCCCGGTTTTACCTGTAGTACTCGCAGATGACACCATGTAGATAAATCCAGTAGTGAGTTCATCAATTTTGCGGATACGCTCTTCTGAGGTTTGAGGGGTGATCAGAAAAACATTGGATAAATTGTATTGCTCAAATATCGGGCGATAAACCTCTTCGTACTCAAACATAGGCAAGTCGGGTAAAATTAACCCATCAATACCTACCTCTTTGGCTTTCTGGCAAAATGCCTCAATCCCAAACTGGATGACTGGATTGATGTACCCCATTAACAACACGGGCACTTGTACTTCTTTACGTAGATGCGCTAACTGCTCAAAAAGTAACTGCAAATTCATCCCATTATCCAGGGCTTTTTGATTGCTCTGCTGGATGGCTTCGCCATCAGCAATAGGATCTGAAAAGGGCATTCCAATTTCAATAATATCGGCTCCAGCTTCCGCCGTGGCTTTAGCTACTTCGATGGTGTTTTCCAAAGATGGATAACCCGCTGTAAAGTAAATGGTTAGCAGATTATCTTGTTTTTTTTCAAAAAGGTTGGTCAGTCGATTATTCATTACGTTTTTAAAGATCGTTTCTTGTGAATAACAAAGATACATCAATTATTTACTCAAAACTAACGCTTTATTCATCTCAATAAAGACTATTATTTATGAAGATCATTTTTTTAGACATTGATGGAGTGCTCAATCATACGCTTTGGTTTCAGAGTGAAGAACGCAAACTCATTTCTCCTGAAAACTCTCGAGCTATTTGGTTTGACCCCAAGTCGGTAGCCTTGCTCAATGAATTGACCGACGCTACGAAGGCTTATATTGTCATTTCGTCGTCTTGGCGGGAAGGCTACCCACTTGAAGAACTCGTGGCCATTTTAGAATCACAAGGAGTAACGGGAGAAATCATTGATCAAACGCCTTCATTTACTTTTAAGCAGATTACTCCTGTTCCTTATTTAGTACCACGAGGCTGCGAAATTCAGGCTTGGCTAGAGCAACATCGGGAAGAACTCGCCGATAGGCTTGCCAATGCTAAATATGTGATTTTGGATGATCAAAGCGATATGTTGCTATGCCAGCAACGTAATTTTCTCAAGGTAGACCCTTGGTGTGGACTCACCCCCACCATCATAGAAAAAGCCAAAACTTTATTGTGGTAACTCAACTGTTGGGTTACCTTTTCTCATTTGGCGGATATATGAGTCCGTAGAAGCAATGACTTGGTGATGACGAATTGTGGGTTGCGTGAAGATGGCGTATATTCAATAAACTAACAATTAGTAATCAACGCTCAATTCATATATGACAAAACCCTTCATCAATGATGAACAACTGCAAAATCTCAAACAATTACTCCAATCTAAAGATAGTACCAACCAACAATTGGCGCTTTCGTTACTTCAGGGCTTTGAACTGCCCTTGTGTTTTCTAAACGAACTACGTTCCCGCTACCCTATGGTCTGTTTGGCTTATGGGTTCTATCGTCCTTTTGAGGGCATTCGCAAAATCTCTTTACATATTCACAATCACGCCTTCCCGGCGGCATTGGGTAGTTTTGAAAACACCCAATTGGAAGCTTTGGAACTGGATATGAAAGATCGTTTCTTTTACTTAAATGAGGACCCCATCCCTCCTATTTGGCATTTCACTTCGCTCAAACAACTGATGATTAAGGGAAATTGGTCGGTGCACAGCCTTTCTTCGTCTATTGGGCAATTACATCAATTAGAATCGCTCGATGTCATCGATTTTGGTTGCAATATGCATACTATGCCTGAGGAAATTTGTTACCTCACCCGACTCAAACACTTGAGTTTTCAAGATTGTCGTCTGGAACAACTGCCCCTAAAGATTGGCCGCCTCAAAAACCTGGAAACATTGAACCTTCGGGGCAATTGGTGCCTGGAATGGCTCCCCAAGCATATTCGGTATTTGCAAAAACTCAAAGTATTGGATTTGCGAGGCACAGGTATTCGGAGTGTCTCAGGTATTGAGTCGGTAGTCAAGTATTTGCCCAATACCGAAATATTGATTCATCCTTTGGATGTACCGCAATATGCTTAAGGTTTCTGCTTTCAAGCATCATTCTTAAAAATGCGAAAACCGGGTTTTTAGGCCCGGTTTTGTGTTTTATATTAAAAAAGTTACTACTTCTTTGCCTTAACTTCTAAAATGGCTTCTATTTTGGCCAAGCGGGTCTTGAGACTTTCCATTTCCTGGAGTTTGGCTTTCAACGCTTTATTTTCTTTTTCCATTTGGGTGATTTTAGCCTCTTGTGCTTTTACCGCTTCCAGTAACACAGGTACTAGTTGAATATAGCTCACCCCGAGGTAACCTTTCTCTCGATCAATCACTTTTACCATTTCTGGAAAAACCTTTTGAACATCTTGGGCAATTACTCCGTATTCTCGTACTTTTTGTGGGTCGTTTTTCATATTGTAAGTAAAACCCTTCAATTGTTTCAGACGACCTAAAGCATTTTCAATAGGGAGAAAGTTTTCTTTCAAGCGGCGATCCGATACGTCGGTAATGCTCCCAGTGTATTCAATGTCGCCGTCTACATCCAAGGCCACACCAGGACTGGCATTGTTAATTCCAACTCCTTGAGCACCTACCAAAAAGTTAGTAGCTCGCCGCATATAAGTAACAAACCCAAAGTCCGCATTGCTGTTAATACTGGCAAAGCCTGATGGATAGGGATTTCCTAGTTGATACTCCCAATTAATCGCATTGCTAATATATATAGTATAAGTTTCCCCTTTAGTTAAGACTGTAGCACCAAAACTTAATGCAAAGTCTCCAGGAGAAGTAAGTGTGAAAGAACCAATCAAATTTCCTCCTGTACCAATTCCTTCATAAATACTGACTGTACGGGTGATAGCACTACTCGCGGTTTGAAAGTAAAGTCTCAATTGGGCCAATACTCCTGTCACACCTGCCACAAAAGTTTGAAATGCTGAGGTATTGGTGGTAACAATATTCCCTCCAGTAAGCTCATGATCTTGGTCAATCACGATAGCCCCTGCTATTATTTTAGAAACCACTTCAAGGGCACCCTCAGGAGTATTGTCATTGATACCAACCTTACCATCACTGTTCACAAAAATGCCTTCATCATCTCCACTAGCAGAAATCCACTTTCCATTCATTTGTAGATTGGTAGTGGCCGTATGATTGCCCAGATTATCGGTTGTACCCGCTGTCCAACTCACCATCCCTGCGCCATTGGTAGTCAATACTTGGCCGACCGAACCATCGGTATTGGGCAAGGTATAAGCTCCCACTGTCAAGGTTCCATTCACTGTGCTATTATTACCCACATATAAACGGCCATCAGTAGTCAAGCTCATGGCCCCTTGAGACTTTGCGTGAGATGCACTTCGCCAAATCCAACCACGGTTTGCTTGATTATTCATAGTAAAAGTCATAGCATAACCATCCAAATAGCCATAAGTCATGGCAGAATTCATTCCTATGGTAAATACGCTGGCGTTCCAAACCCTCAGTTTATCATAACTGTCTTGGTTACGGCAACTAAGTGTGGTTACATTGGTCAATAAGTTATTATTCAAATTCAAATTGGTAGTGGCCACATGGCTGCCCAGATTATCGCCCGCCACAGCGCCCCAACTCACCGCTCCGCTGCCATCGGTTTTGAGTACCTGCCCTACGGTGCCATCGGTGCTGGGCAAGGTATAGTCGCCCAAAGTAAGCGTTCCGTTGATAGTGCTATTGTTACCTACATACAAACGCCCATCGGTGGTCAGGCTCATGGCTCCTTGCGCTTTGGTGTGGTTAAAGTCCCGCCAAATCCATCCTCGATCGGCCACCGCACTCATGGTAAAAGTCATCGCGTAATCGTTGAGATAGCCATAGGTCATCGAGTTGTGCATGCCAATGGTATGCTGCGAATTACTCCAAACCCGTAGCTTATCGTAGCTCCCCAAGCCTCGGGTACTTATATAATCTACATTGGTAATGTGATAATCATTCAGATTAAGATTCGTGGTAGCCGAATGATTGCCCAGATTGTCGGTGCTGGTAGGTACCCAGGTACTGCCATTAAACAGATAAAAAGATTGAAGGTTCAGGTCATAAACCAGTAATCCCGTTGCGGGTGATAAAATGCTTGTCCGTTGGCTAGTCGTCATACGTGGAATGAGCAATCCCTTGGAAGTGGATTTAATATCTAACATAGCCGAGGCATGGGGTGAACTATTGTCGGCATTAATACCCACATTTTGGGCTACTGTCAATCTAGAAATACTTAGGCATAAAAAAATAGCAAGACTTGCACTCAAAAGCTTGTTGTAATTGTGATTCATTGTAAGACATTAATAAGTACGTAATGGGTTATGTAGGACTGGCCAGGATTCTATTATAGAAAGATAGGATGTCGAACAACAAGCAGTCAAACATTTGGAAGGAAAAATGAAATAAATCTTTGCTTGGAGGTTATAGGAGCACTTTTTTCGTTCGCAGATGAACAAAAATAGTGATTGTACGGGGATTAAAACCGGGCGGTTTTAACGGAGATTAGATAGTTAGGAGTGGGTAGTCTGTTGACTACTTGCCTACTCCTAACTTATATTTTTATTTCTTTGCCTTCAACCCTAGTTGAGCTTCTATCTGCTCCAGGCGGTTTTTGAAATCTTGCGGGTCACCCAATTGCTTTTTCAAGGCTTTGAGCGTTTTGGCTCGTTTCTTCAATGCTTGGGTAGATTTAGTTATAGTCTCAATCTTCTCATCCTGGGTTTTGATGGCTTCCAAAATTACCGGAATCAGCTGAATGTAGCTTACCCCAAGATAGCCTTTGTCTTTATCAATGACTTTGACCATTTCAGGAAAAACTTTTTGTACATCTTGAGCAATCACCCCATATTCCCGTTCTTTTTTCGGGTCGTTTTTCATATGGTACGTATACCCTTGGAGTTTTTTCAGACGATCCAATGCATTTTCGATGGGTTTAAAGGCAGTTTTGAGGCGATGGTCCGACACATCAGTAATGGTACCTGTGTACTCTATGTAACCTCCCACATCGAGGGCCACACTGGGTGAGGTATTATTAATCCCCATCTTGATTCCTCCTGAACCCTGAATGGTCACAGAATTGCTAGTAGTCCTCAAAGTAGAAAAACTGATATCACCTCCTGAAAAAGAGGACTCTCCGCCAGTGTATGCACTCTCATCGTTAGCATACAGTATTGATTTACCATTACTCACATAAAAAGTGTACACTTGTCCCACTACCAGGGTTACCCCCGAAAGGCTTATTTGTATGGTTTGAAAACCACTTCCAAATACCGCCGCACTTTGAGATACCAGCAGTGTTCCCCCAGTACCTGAGCCTTCATAAAGGCTGAAAGTGAAGTTTTTTGAGCCAGGATTAAAGAAGAATAAATATATAGAATTAAGTCCGCCCGTGGTTTCGGCTGTAAAAGTTTGTGTTACGCCATAAGACCCAGAAAATGCACTATTTCGAGTACTTGAGCTTTCACCCGTAAACAACGTATTATCGACATACTCAATGTCAAACAATCCTGCGGGTGCATTGGTACCAATGCCCACGTTGCCATCCGTATCTACATACACTCCTTCATTACCACCATCATTGGACAAGTACCTACCACTTAACTGCACATTGGAGGTAGCTATATGATTGCCTAAATCGTCGCCTGTGCCGTTACCCCAACTCACACTGCCCGAACCATCCGTCTGGAGTACTTGTCCATTAGAACCGTCGGTCTTGGGCAAAGTATAAGGCCCCACTTTTACACTTCCATCTGGCTCAATGCTTAAGCCATCAGTACCATCTACTCGAAACTGGAAGGCATTGTTGGTCAAAAAGGTAAAATAATCGTCGTTGTTGGCGTTGTCGGGCTGGAGCAATTGCAAAGTTTGATTGCTGCCCGACGTAAATTGGGCAATGAGTGCTTCAGTAGTAGTGCTACTGGTTCTTACTTCTAATGGTCCTGCTGGAGTATCATCCCCAATCCCCACGTTTCCGTTGGCATCTATGATCATTCGAGTGGCGTTATTCGTCCCAAAACTCATTGTATTAAGATTGTGATCATACTGCAAACGCCCACTGGTTTCCAGATCATTATCTCCCAAATAAATGCTGCTCTCTCCCGTATTGCCACTAATAAGCGAAAGTACCGAACCTGCACTTGTTCCCTCCAATAAGGTTGTATTATGAGTTTCGGGTGTCCAACCAATGCTCAAATCTGTGCTATTTCTGACCTGGAGCCGAGTTAAAGGGTTATTCAACCCAATGCCTACCTGCCCCGTATTTTTGATAGCCATCCGCAAAGCAATGGTAGCAGAGCTGCCTGCTGTCCCCGAACTAGCCGTGTAAAACTCCATCAATCCACTGGTCCCGTGGCGAATCACCCAGGCTTCTCCATCTGCACGATAGGTCCAGGTGCCCTCAAAGTAAATATTAGAACCAATGTAGCGGCCCATTCCCCCCATCTCTACACCAGTACTGGTATACACCAGGCCATTGAGGCTCAAGGCTTGATTTGTAGCCGAAGTACCAATGCCCACCTGGCCATTAGATGCGATCCGAATACCTTCACTTCCCCCGTCGTTTGAGAGCCAGGTACCATTTAAACGAAGCGTTTCGGTCGCTTGATGATTACCAAAATTGTCTTCAGTGCCGGTTTTTACTACACTCCATACACTCCCATTGTAGAAGTAAAAATCCTGGTTGGTAGTAGAATACACCAATAGTCCAGGAATAGGCGAACTAATCCCAGTAGTCTCAGTAAGGGTCATTCGCGGAAAAAGTACCCCTTTGGTAGTAGATTGTATATCTACAATGGCCGAAGCATTGGGCAGACTATTATCTTCGTTAATGGCTACGTTTTGTTGACTATACCCCTTTATAACAACACCCATCAATAACCCGCAAATCACCAATATTGACAAGCTCATTTGAGATATTTTTCTCCAAATAGATTGCTTGCGTAAATGGGTAGCATCAATGGATCCCTGAGCCACCTTTTCTTTTGCAAAAATATTTTCGAAGTAGCGCATCATTATTTCTTAGCTTTAGCGTTTAAAATGGCTTCAATTTTTTCCAGACGGGCTTTTAATACCTTGGCTTCAGCCACTTGCTTTTTCAAGGCCTCAAGTTCTCTCAATTGGGTTTTTAAGGCTTTATTTTCTTTTTCTACTGCGGTAATCTTGTCATCCTGGGCTTTTACTGCTTCCAGCAACACTGGTACTAGCTGAATGTAGCTTACTCCCAAATGGCCTTTTTCAGGATCAATTACTTTTACCATCTCAGGAAACAGTTTTTGTACTTCCTGGGCAATCACTCCATATTCACGCACCTTTTTCGGGTCGTTTTTCATATGGTAGGTAAAACCTTTCAGTTGCTTTACCCGGCTCAAGGCCTGACGAATGGGGCGAAATTCAGCCTTTAAACGACGATCCGATACATCGGTGATCGTACCCGTATATTCTATATCTCCAGTAATGTCCAGTGCTACACTTGGAGAAGTGTTATTGATGCCTACCCCGCTACTGGTTACAGTAAACGAAGAGGACACTGTCATATAGGTTACAAAATAAATATCCCCGAATTCCCCTGTAAAGCTTCCATCGGGATATGCATTCGAGAAATTCGCATAATATACATTGGTAGCACTGCTTAGGTGAATACTGTAAGTAGTTCCAATGACCAGATTTACACCTGAAAAATTAATCGTTCGTGCGATTACCGCACCACTCGAACCACTGAAACTGACAGACTGAGACGCTAATAAAGTTCCGCCAGTACCACTTCCTTCATAAATACTCACTGTTACAATATTGCTTGAGCCGGTTCCCCGATACCGCAAATCCAAGGCAGTTAGTTCCCCAGTTACTCCTGGAATAAAAGTTTGATAATGCCCACCCGTGCTATTAGAATAATTTGTACTAAACGTTTGGCTTTGATCTGTGATAGAAGTACCATCGGTAGCTCTCACATCAAATAATCCAGCAGGAGCATTGGTACCAATGCCTACATTTCCGTTGGTGGCTACATAAATTCCTTCATTGTCTCCATCATTGGACAGATAATTTCCATTCAATCGTAAGTTAGTAGTAGCAATATGATCACCCAGGTTATCTCCAGTAGGTGTTCCCCAGGTTACAGTACCCGAGCCATTGGTTGTAAGTACTTGTCCATTGGTACCATCTATTTTGGGTAAGGTGTAAGGTCCTACTTTTACACTTCCGTCTGCTTCTATGCTCAAAGCATCTACCGCATCTACTCTAAACTGTAAGGCATTGAAGGTCAAAAAAGTAAAATAGTCGTTAACATCACTATTATCGGGTTGTAAAAGTTGTAGTGTTCTTCCGTCACCTGCGGTAAACTGGCTAATGAGCGCTTCGGTAATAGTACTGCTAGTTCTTACCTCTAAAGGCCCTGCGGGTGTATTGTCTCCAATGCCCACATTTCCGTTTGCATCTATGGTCATCCGAATGCCATTGTTCACCCAAAACTCCATAGTGTTTACATCATGCTCGTAACGTAAACGACCATTGTTCTCAAGATCACTGTCTCCAAACCATACACTACTTTGTCCCGTATTGCCACTGATGAGCGAAAGTACTGCCCCTGTACTGGTACCTTCCAGCAAAACAGTAGTACGAGCATTGGGTGTCCAACCAATGCTTAAATCAGTAGTGTTTCTGACATGTAAAGGAACTATAGGATTACTCAATCCAATCCCTACATGACCCGTGTTCTCGATGGCCATACGCAAATCAATAGTGGCATTATTACCTGCTGTACCCGAACTAGCGGTGTAAAACTCCATCAGTCCGCCATTACCGTGGCGAATTAGCCATCCTTCGCCGTCAGCGCGATACTTCCAATTACTATCATAATAAAGATTAGACCCAATGTAACGGCCCAATCCACCCATTTCTATCCCAGTGCTAGCATACATGAGTCCATTTACGTTCAACGCTTGATACATGGTGGTGGTAGCAATTCCCACCTTCCCATCTGCATCTATTCGTATGCCTTCGCTATCTCCATCGTTAGACAACCAGTGGTTATTTAACTGAAGATTCAAGGTAGCGGTATGATTCCCCAGATTATCGGAACCCGATGTTCCAATTCCAACCCAAGCAGTACTTTTGTAGTAATAATACCCCTGAAGATCAATATCATATACCAATAAACCCTCAGCTGGAGAACTAATATTTTCCCGTTGGGTAGTGGTCATGCGGGGAATCAATAACCCTTTAGTAGTAGATTTAATATCTAGTATGGCTGAAGGGTCAGCCGTACTATTATCTTCATTGATGGCTACATTTTGGGCTTGAGTAGCCAAGCCCAGGAATAGCAGCATTCCTATGCCAAGTAATTGTATTCTGTAAAGCATTGTTGTATATAATCTCAATAAGTAAAAACAGTATTATTTATCTTCGGTTCAAAACGAATTGTTTTGTAAAAGTTTGTTGCGGAGTAATGAGCTTGATATAGTAAGCTCCATTGGCCCATTGAGGTAATTGGGCATTAAGGCGTTCGTTGAGTTGAGATAAGGAGCCTACGGTTTTCAACAAGGTTTTACCCTGCATATCATGCACCCACAAAGTTACTTCTTCGGCATAGTTGCCCAGATCTAAAGTTACCTTGCCTTGGGTAGGATTAGGGTATACTTGTAACGATAAATTCACCTCCACCCCTTCTACATATTGGACAGGACTATAAGCAAATTGTCCATCATAATCTATTTGCTTCAGACGGTAATAAGCCGATTGGCTGTTCATTACCAAGTGTTTATAATTTAAAATACCCTTATGGTCTCCAGCTCCTGCTACAAAACCTACTTTTTTATAACCTTGTCCGTCAGCGCTCATTTCTATATCAAACCCTCGGTTATTGGTCTCAGTGATTGTACTCCACTGCAGTACCACCTGCTGGGTGTTTAATCTACTAGCCTCGAAACTGAGTAATTCTATGGGCAAACCAGTGGCATTACTCTCTACCCCAAAAGGCGAAAAAGAAGTGATTCCAGTCAAAGTTTGGCTCCAATTGCTGCCCCCTAAAGAAGTAGCAATTGTATAAGCTGGACGATCCCAGTTAGTGCCGTTCCAGTGTGCAATGCCGCTTTGTGCTCTATCAAAAGCAACTGCTTCCTGAGATTCGTTCCATTGTAAAGTAAGGGTTACGTCTGACCCACCCGTAGTGGCTTCGGTGAGGTGCCAGGCTCGAGTTACTACCTGGTCGGTGAGCGCGGTACCCGATGGATAACTATTGAGCAATTCGTCTTCCAGTCTTACTCCAAAATTATCGGTGGTTCCGGCATTGGTGATAGTAGCTGGGTTGTAGGCTGTATTTCCTACTGGAAACACCACGGCACTGCTCCCTACTTCTTGGATGAGCGATCCAGAACCAGTAGTCCTTACGTAACCTCCCGTTCCATAATTGGTTACCGCCCCCCCACTAGCTATAGTTAGGTCAAAATTGCTTAAAGCTACATAGCCATTGTTGGCCAAGTTGAGGGTGTTGGTAATGCCCAGGTTAGACCCCAGTATCAACTGTTGCCCATTGTCTACTTGCAAAGTATGCAGACTAAAAGCCGTAGCGCTATAAAAAGTTTGGTTGCTACTGCCACTAAAACAAAAGCTTCCATTCCCAGTATAGGCAGTACTGGTACCCGTTTGGCTAAAATTACCGTGGATGCAAAGAGTACCATCATTGGCAATGGTAGCGTTGGCTTGATTGGTGAGGTGCCCATCTACTTTGAGGTAAGCTCCCCCGCTTACCTTGATATAGGCTCCGTTATTGATTAATCCTTGAGCCATTAGAAAGCCTGGAAACCACAATATCAGTAAAGTCAAAAAAACGTTTTGTAGTAATTTGTGCATTGTTATTTGTGTTAGCTTATTCTATCTCGTGTAAGTGAAAATAAATCTTTTTTTTGATGAAAAACATCTTCGCCTAGTAAACCCCTGACAAATTGGGTATTTTACCTATCTATAAGCCGCTATGGTTATTTACCCCTCTACTACAGTAAGCACTTAAGGTCTTTTTTGTAACTAACAAAAGTGTTAGCAAAACTCTTCAGAACGAAAAAAGCCCTTGCGAATTGTTTCGCAAAGGCTCTCGTAAAAAACCCCATCTAATTAAAATCGTGCAAACTCACACAGTTCCCAGATTATCAGACACTTGATGCTGAAAATTCCCGCTTCGCTTCAATAATCGAATATGCGACCAAATGCCTTCAAAATACCCGGTTTGATTAGGCACAATATCTCGGGCAATCAGGTGGGCATAAATGATACGGCTTGCTGTTGGGTAGTATATATGGCACAAATTGGGAAACAAATGATGGGCTACGTGGCAATTGAATCCCCCAAAAATAAAGTTGGCTATTCGGCTAAAAGGATGAAAATCATTGGAGCTTCCAATTTGGTGCATCATCCACGAGGAGTTGATTCTTAATTTTACCTCGGGGTAAATTGTTTTCTCTACATGATGAGTAATGAGAAAAGTAAATAACAAAAACCAAGACATGAGCACGTGCATCAACCCAAAGGCTCCTAAAATAGCTAACCAACCAAAATCGGTAAATACATAAGGAGTAATGACCAAATAACTGATATAGAACACTTTAAAAGCCACTAACTTTGTCCATTCTTTGGGCGAATGCCTTTCGAAATATAAGTTGGCTTGTTTCTTACGAAAAAAATACACCAAGTCTTTATAGAAAATCCAATACAATGTGTAACTGGCATATAACAATGGCCCATACCAATGCTGAAACCGATGGATGGGTTTTGGTGGTTGATGTGGCGATAAATGGATCACTCCTCCTAGCTCCAGATCGGCATCGTGATCGTCTACATTGGGGTAATGATGGTGCGAATGCAAATGACGCTTTTTCCATAAGTATCCATTGGCCCCCAGCAATCCATACAAAATCTCAAACCATGTATTGTTCAAGGTTTTACTCTTGAAAATAGCGTTGTGCGATAAATCATGGGCAAAGTTGAAACCCAACAATAAAATAGCAAACCCAAAGCCTATATAGGCCAACATTAGCCCACCTAGAGTATTTGCCCAGAAAATAGCTGCGTACAAAGCGCCACTCAGCAACCCATAAAAAGCCGCTTTTGTCGTCAGTTTTAATTTCACGTTTTTTTGAGCTTTTACCTCAGCCTGTACCGACTGTTGTATCTCCCGATACCACTGCTCATGGGTCTCGTTTTTGGTATGGCGGGTAATATTAACGATTGGTTGCATGACCCATTTGCTTTAAAAACCTAAAATGTGAGAACAACGCCTGATGATAAGGCACTTCTTTGTACTCGATTCCATATTCTTCAGCGGTTTGCCGAAATATGGGCAATATATCGAGATAATGGATGTGGCAAATGTTGGGGAGTAAATGATGGAGGGTATGCGCATTAAAGCCTCCCAAAGTCCAGTTAAGCAAACGACTGCCAGAATTATAATCCAGCGAAGTAATCATTTGCAACGTAGGCCAACTCATCGATATTTCTCCAGCTTCATTGGGTTCAGGGTGCTGTACCTGATCCGATAAGTGCGAAACGCCCAACACTGCGGTAAAAATAATAGAAACCATGGCATGGTTGAGCAAAAAAGCAATGATAACGGGAGCCCAGCCAAAAGGTAAAAGCACAATGGGCGCTACAATCATAAACCCAATATATACCAACTTGAAAAAGAATAACTTGGCTACTTCTATAGCTGGGAGTTTGATATGAATCGTGCGGCTGCTAATACCCAATACCATCAGGGTTTCGCGAAACAAAAACCAGTTGAGCGAATAAAATAAATATAATACTGGTGCATACAAGTGTTGGTAGCGGTGATACCAACGACGCTCTTGAGAATGCGTCATGCGAATCAAGGGATTATTGAGTACATCTATATCGCTGCCTTCTACATTGGTGTAGGCATGATGCGATTCGTTGTGGTATTTGCCCCACACGTAGGCGTTGTTGCCTTGCAGGTTAAAACTCAACTTAAACAACCAATCGTTCCAGCGTTTGCTTTTTACGGCTACACCATGGGCTGCATCATGCGATACATTAAATGCGGTGAGCAATACAAAAAAGCCCATCAGCAAGTAATACACATAAAACATGGTAACACTAGTGGTTTGAATCATCAAACAATAGCAAAGTATATCCAAGGTAAAATATAGAACTATCTTGGCTACCATGGCATTGTTTCCGGTACGAGGCTGACCACTTTCCTCAAAATAGGTTTTGATTCGACGGTGCAGTGTTTGGTTAAACTCTACCCCCCGATCGTGTTGAAATTTTAGTTTGTTCATAGTGCAAATCAGATTAAGATAATGAAATTGTCTTCAGTTGATGGTTTGAGACAAATGTAACCAGTTGTACGGGTGGGGTGAAATCGTTTTTTGCCAATAAAAATCAGAATTTTGCAATATTTGCTAATCCTAAAGTATAGACGCATAAAAACTAAGTAACTGTTGCAAAATTTAACAATTCACCACTATAAACGGTAATTTTTCAGAATTTTAAATAGGTTAATTAGAATATATTTAAAATAAAATTTGCACAATGAAAAGCACAAAAGAGCAGTTTTTACAATTGTTACATGCACCTGATAAAACAAGTATGGCGGTGGCCTTAGAGATGATGAAGGGGATGTCACCAACTGTTTTAGAAGAGTACCTCAAGGAGTATCGAGTGGTGTATGAGTTTTTTGTCCGGGAAAAATGGGAGATACAAAAAATAGATTTTTTTACCCAAGATAAAGTAGACCTATCCGGGTACCTTGAATGTTTAGACGAAGAGATAAGCAATATTCCTGTGGAATTAGGCCATTTAAAATATATCCAATACCTGGATTTGAGCTCCAATGATTTTACCACATTGCCCGAAAGCCTGGGGCAACTTCAAAAACTGCAAACCTTGGTGTTGTCTTATAACCAATTAGCGAAACTACCCGAGAGTTTGGGGCAACTATCCCAACTCAAAAACTTGTACTTGGATAAAAACCATTTGGAAAGCCTTCCTAAAAGCTTGACGAATCTTCGGTATTTAGCGCATTTGGCATTAGATAGTAATCAGCTTAGATCTTTACCAGACAATATTGGCCAGCTCAAAAACTTGCAGGGGCTTACTTTAAATTTCAATCAGTTGTCTTATTTACCCGAATCAATCGGGCAACTAGAGCAATTACAAAAGCTGTACTTATATGCTAATTCTATCAAAAAACTACCTAGGCCTATCAGCAACCTGACCCAACTAAGACACTTGGATTTTTCGGGAAACGGACTTACTGAATTACCAGCAGAAGTTCTTCAACTAACCAAGTTAAATACCCTTCATCTTACCCAAAATCGATTGACACACCTGCCAGAAGAAATCAGCCAACTTACAGAACTCTCTACCTTGTATTTAGATCAAAATCAACTGACCCACTTACCCGAATCTTTCCAACAACTTGACAAACTATTGTATTTATACATCAATAATAACCCTATAAATGATCTGGAAAAAGAAAAAATCAAATCCTGGCTTCCTAAATGCTATATCACTTTTTAGCCATTACTCTTCTTCCATAGCATTCAATGTTTTCAACAAATCTTTGCCTAGCTTAAGAGTACCATTGAGTAATAGATTGGTCATTTCTTCTATGCTAAAACGTTGGGTAATATGTTGGGGGCAGTTCCAGTCGTAAGCTTTTACATTAAATAGAATCAAGCGCTCTACTTTTGCTTTGTAATCAGGCAAAATCAACTGCTCGGCCAATTCGGGGTGATCTTCGGCCGCTACTATTTCGGTTTCGGCCCAAATCTTTAAGCGCATTTTGCGTAAATAATCCATCAAAATCAACGCTACTTTGTTGTTGGCGCTCAGGTTTCCTACTGATAGATACTGCATATTACCCCGAAAGTCGGCATAACCTAACTGCTTGCCCGAAAGTACTTTTAAAAAACCACGTGGTCCACCCCGAAACTGCACATAAGGCCAGCCTTCTTCGTTGGTGGTAGCCATATAAAACATATCAAGGCTCTCAATAAAATCCTTTTCCCGATGATAAAGCTCGGTATATTCTATTTCCTCCATTCGCTCCATACGTTGGCGAGAGCCCTGGGCATCCTGTACTTGTTTTACACTCTCGGTAAAAGCAATATCGGTGAAGTTTTTAATCATAAATGTAAGGCAATGAAAAGTTCAAAAACAAAGAGAGGGTGTCTCCCTCTCTTGCAAAATAGTAATTAAAATGTAATCACGTTAAATCCATCTTTTTGGAGTTGTACCAAACTTGGCAAACCAGAAGTCCCCGGTACTGGATTGTTTTTAATCAAATCCAAACCCGCAGGTTCTGCACCAAATAATTCAGAACAAGCTAGAGACGCACCTTCAATTGTATCTTCTACTGCCTTGTATAGCTTATTGGCCAAGTGATCTTCCTTTTGTAACTCTGCCGGCCAACGAGTACCAGCTCCCTGGAACAACACTTTTACCTCTTCACCTGAATTTTTAAAATCATAGGCCGCCGCCAAAGCATTTAATACGCGCCCCAGGGATTCTTCTGAACCTGCTTTTGGCTCTGATAGTACAACGATTGCTGTTTTACTCATTTTTTTGTGTATTTTGATTTATTACCGAACGATCGGTAAAATATTGGATAAAATTTTTTTGACAAAATAGTGTCAATTATAAAGACATCGTCCAAGGTGATAAAGCCATTGGTTATAATCAATCCCATTATAATAACTCTTTAATCGAAGCAAAACGCTTGTTGTAAACATTGATCACACAAATGTTTTACATCAATAACAATACAAACATAAAGGGTATTTTTTATTTTACCAAACGTTCGGTAATTATTTTCAAAAAAGACATAAATCCATTACGTTTTTATTGACTTTTGCCCCTTCCCTATTTTCTTTGTTTTATGGATATCTTGAGCATATTAGACATCATCGGCACTTTTGTATTTGCCATTA
>DMXI01000151.1 GCA_003483885.1 Microscillaceae bacterium | reverse complement strand
ATAATATCTTCTCTATCAAACAAAGGGCCAGCTAATACTTTTCCGAGCGGAGAAATTACTACGCTCCCTCCCTTACTCATAATTTCGGGCTGGGATTGCATTTCGGGTAAGGCCAAAATTTCGGGTGGGTACATTTGTTTGGTCACAAACTGATTGCACCCAATAACGAAGCATCGTCCTTCGAGGGCAATGTGCTGCATGGTAGCTTGCCAGGTATCTCGCGCATCGGCGGTAGGTGCCAAATAAATTTGTATGCCCTGTTCATAAAGTGCCATTCGGGGCAATGGCATGTAGTTTTCCCAGCAAATAAGTCCTCCTATTTTTCCAAAAGGGGTTTGATATACCTCTAAGTCGGATCCATCACCTTCTCCCCAAATAATACGTTCGGCCGCAGTGGGCTTTAGTTTGCGATGTTTGCCTAACAATGTGCCTTTCCCTTCAGGAGAAAAATACAACATAGAACAATACAGCGAACCATTGATCGCATCGCGTTCGGTAACGCCCATCACCAGGTATACTCCAAACTTTTTTGCCCAACTGGCTAGTTTTTCGGTAGCTGGGCCAGGTACTTCGACTGAGTTTTGCCAATAAAGCTTCCACACATCACGGCCAGCTTCGGTGCGGCTACCTACCACCGACCCAAAACTCAGCCCACGAGGGTAAGCAGGTAAAAATGATTCTGGAAAAACTACCAGTTCAGCGCCCTTTTCGGCTGCCTGAGCCATTAAGTCATAGGTCTTTTGGAGGCTTTTCTCTAAATCAAACAAGATAGGTGCAGCTTGAATGACTGCTACTGTAAGGTGGGACATGGCAATGATGTCTTTGTTTTGAGGGAAAAATGATGGAATAGCGAATAGCAATTAACGAATATCGATTGTAGCATCACATCTAACTTTCAATATTCGTTAATCATTATTCGACATTCAAAGTCTAATAATCTCCTAGCGTTTCTTCTAGTTGCCCTAAGGCATCAGCCAACTGTTCGTCGTTGGGCGCTACACCGTGCCATTTGTGGGTACCCATCATAAAATCAACCCCTGCTCCCATTTCGGTTTGCATCAAAATCATCAAAGGCTGGTCTCTTTTGGTTAGGCCACGTGCATGTACCAAGGTTTTGATCACCTCCTCCATGCTATTTCCTTTCATATGCAATACCTGCCATCCAAAAGCTTTCCATTTGCCTTCCAAGTCAGATAAAGACATGACCTCTTCTACTGAACCATCTATTTGTTGACCGTTCACATCAATAACCCCAATCAGGTTATCTACTTTGTGGTGGGCGGCATACATTGCGGCTTCCCATACTTGGCCTTCTTGCTGCTCACCATCGCCCATGAGCACATATACCAAATGATCGTCACCACTCAATTTTTTGGCTTGGGCAGCACCAACCGCTACCGATAAACCTTGCCCTAAAGAGCCAGAAGCTACCCGAATACCCGGTAAACCTTCTTCAGTAGCAGGGTGCCCCTGCAAGCGTGAATCTATTTTTCGGAAGGTAGCCAGTTCGCTTACCTCAAAAAAACCAGCACGCGCCAGAGTACTGTACCAAACCGGAGAAATGTGTCCATTAGACAAGAAAAACATATCTTCTCCTTCGCCAGTCATTTTGAAGTTTTTGTCGTGACGTAAAATCTTGAAATAAAGCGCTACAAACAAATCTGTGCAACCCAGTGAACCTCCAGGATGGCCAGAGTTTACGGCATGAACCATTCTTACGATGTCCCGGCGAACCTGGGAAGCAACTTTCTCTAACTCCTGAATTTCAGTATTTTCCATAATATTTTTGGTGATAAGAAAAATTGACAAAATAACGTAGTCCAAACTTTCAAATAATTGCTTGTGGGTGTCGCTTCGCTTAAACACCAGCAAAGGGTTCGACTAGGTTAGTTTATCATTGAAAGCCTAAAAACAAGAAGCTGCAAGTTATTTGACTTGCAGCTTTCCACCAAAATTTTTTGAATGAATATCAATCTTAACGACTAACTCGCTAAAATCTGATTGGTATGATCGGCGGTTTTTACCTTGGCAATAATTTCGGTAATTACACCCTCTTCGTCTATTACAAAGGTAGTGCGTGCCGTTCCCATAAAGGTTTTACCGTACATTTTCTTTTCTTTCCATACTCCATACATTTGGTTAATGGAAGTATCAGTATCGGCTACCAGGATAAATGGTAACTCATATTTGTTGATAAACTTGGTGTGAGACTTTTCATCATCTTTGCTTACCCCAATTACTTCATACCCATCTTTCTGAATCACATCGTAGTTGTCTCGCAGATTGCAGGCTTGGGCAGTACACCCCTTGGTATCGTCTTTTGGATAAAAATACAAGATTACTTTTTTGCCTTTGTAGTCTTCCAGCTTTATGTCATTACCATTTTGGTCTTTGCCTTCAAACAAAGGAGCTTTGTCTCCAACTTTCAATTCCATAATCTTTAGTTTAGTAGTTTTAGTGGATGCTTATCGCATTTTCAAATGCAATGTTAACCCATAGTATTTTGATTTGTTTGATGATTTGGCATTAGTTTATTTTATCATTTCCGAATAAACATTGGGTGTCGTTTACTATTGAGCTGCTGGCGTACTACATCTTGCAAACTACTATATAATTTATTAGGTTTTTGGCCGTTTTCACCATATTTTTTTTCGTTGGCTTGGTATCGAATTGTTTTTACCAATGCTCGTTTATGGAGTCCTTGTTTTTCTACAATTACTTTGTTTAAGCGTCCTTGTTTGTCATAAAAAAAGTGGGTGGTGTGTCGTTGTTTGGCTTGGTCTCGGGGGTTTGGGGTACCCGTATAAAACAACACTTGTTGGGTGAGTTGATTTTGGGCATTATAGTGATATTCAATGCGTTTGATACAGGTTTGGCCCGCACAGCCCCAAAAGTTTTCCATAATCAAGCGTCCTTTGGCGTCATACACTGCACGCGAGTAATCGCTATTGGTACTAGGGGTGGGCAACTGTTGTAGAGATTTTTTCATTCCCCGACTATTTCGGTATTGAGATTGGGCATTGGTGTCAATGATGACCATACATAGTAATAAAAAGCCCATACTTATGCCTGAGAATAATGGGTGAGCGGTTTTCATATTTTCAACGATTAGGGTGGTAATTATACCTACAATTTACTAATGTTGAAGCTTTTTGTCAAATAGAGTGATTTGGGATTTTTTGTTTTAAAATGTCCCTTCAGACGTTTTATAAGTCTATTGACTACGGTAGACACCATCGCCGTCAGGCTAACTGTTTCATTTGTATATGTTAACCCAGACCTGTCAGGTTTTTACGACGGAGCCACAGAAACCTGACAGGTCTTACCACCTGTTGCTCAACAAGTTATGTTTTTAACTTGACAGTGATGCGGTGGACACAAGCTGATTACATTGCTCGCTAGTCTTGAGGCGAGTGAGGATTATTTTAGGCCCTCTACCAAGTGAATTTGATGCTTCTGGGCAATCGCTAATCAGTAAAGCCGTTAAGAAAACGCTTTGGACACAAGCCAGAGGCTTGTGCCAGCACTCAGAATAAATAAAATTAGCAGAGAAATATTATAAGTCATCTATGAAATACCTTTCACACTTTCTTCTTTTTACTCTAATAACCATCGGAGTACAAACAACTATTCACGCTCAAAAGCCACCAAATGTTAAAAGTTATTTTTTTCCATATCAGCAATTTTTCCAACCTGTAGTCTACAAATTTGTAGATCAGTTGAATAAACAGAACATTCAATACTGGTGGATGCAAACTCAAATAATCAATAAAGACACAATATTGACGACCAAAACGTATGATCCTAAATTCAACAAGGTTGAAGTAATTCAGGAAAAAATAGAAACGCAAGGAAGCATCCTTAAAAAATTGACAATGCTAGAAGAAGGTAAATGGCGAAAAACCCGAGTAGAACAAAAACAAGTATATCGCTGGCATCAACAAACTGGACAAAATTTGGTGTGGAATGTGGGGTATATGAGTAGTTATGGACTCGAGACATTTACCAAAAAAAGAACACTACTGGGTAGTGCAAGCTTTAAGTCCTTATCGGAAAAGTCACACCAAGCCATAAAATTTAAAGATCACTTTACCCGAAAGGTTCAAAAAGATAGTTGGTCAGATTCTGTGACCTTCTATCAATATTCTATTTATTGCAAAAACTTGGGCCTGTTAGAATACCAACGATTTTATAAAGGTAAAATGATCTTACACTACAAGGTAGAAAAAATAATGGATGCTCAAGTTTGGAAACGAATCAGTAAAAAGTAAACGCTATAATATGCAACACCTTCTGGTAGAAATAAAAGCCCGAACTACTCAATCGACACAAATTCGCACATTTCTTACCCAGCA
The DNA here is from genome assembly GCA_003483885.1 of Microscillaceae bacterium. GTDB lineage: Bacteria > Bacteroidota > Bacteroidia > Cytophagales > Microscillaceae > Microscilla. The sequence continues at coordinate 2,775 of DMXI01000151.1, read as the reverse complement.
CCAAGCCGATTTCAAAGGCATTGATTATCAGACCGATACTTATTTCCAAGTAAACCAGGGTCGCCTAAAGCTGCGGGAAGGCAACATTGAGAATCATTTGATCCAATACGACCGCCCTAACCAAGCAGAAGCCAAGACTTCGAAGGTATTGCTGTATAAATCCAACCCTGAGTCTACCCTTAAACAGATCCTCACCAATGCCTTGGGAATATTGGTAGTGGTGAAGAAGAAACGGGAAATTTATTTTATCGACAACGTGAAGTTTCATATCGATGAGGTAGACAATTTGGGGCATTTTGTAGAAATAGAAGCCATTGGTAATCAAGGCGAACACCAAGAGGCCGATTTGCGCCAACAATGCTTACATTATCAGCAGGCATTGGGTATTCAAACCGAAGATTTGCTCAAGGTTTCTTACAGTGACCTGTTGCTATCTGATGCACTAAAGTAGTCATATGATACCTTGTCTGAATAAAGCTCCAAAAGCAAGTCAATAATTTTGTAATTTAGAGGTTATATATACCTAACCTCTAACCTTTCTTATTTATGAAAATCCACTTTGCTTTTGAAGAGCTTTCTGACTACCACCAACAAAAATTTCAGGCGGGCATTCCTTTACGCAACCCCGAAGATTCTTATCCCGCCCAAAATGGCTACCGCAGACATCTCAAAAACTTTTTACTGTTCAATATTCCTTTGGCTTTGTTTGTTTTATCTGTTTTTGGCGGATTTGTGTATGGCATGCGCTCGATGTTTGGAGCAACTGAAGGAAAGGACGCTACCCAATTTTTATGGGGACAAGTCGGTTTTCTATTGTTATGTTTTGGGATTGTAATCTACAAAGCCATGGGTAATATTCGGCTCTTACTACTCCGAAGAAAGGTGCATCAAATCATTCAGCAAAAGCAGGTGATTCATTATGGTTTATTGTTAGACGAATACTTAGTCTATCGTCCGGTAAAGCTGGAGAACCAAGTCAGTGCTATTCCCAGAGATGCTATCATAGAAGCCAAACAGGCCCTTTTCAAGAGAATTCCATACACACGTGTCAACTACTATCATCCTCAAACCGGGCTGAAGTATTACTTGAGCATTTATGATTACGATATGGACAAGGATTTTCTTAACCAGGAACCTTTGAGCAACATTATCAATACCTGGCGAGGAGAGGCAGAGGATTTTTAATAGAGACTAATGCTGACTTCGAATGACTGGGTGGCTGTGAAAAAAACAACCATTTTACAGGAATAAAATAAATCCAATTGGGTTATCTGAATGATATCAATTAAGGAAAAGCCCATTTGGTAACTTCAAAATTATTGGGCAAATTGCTGAAATTAGTTAAGCAATAACTTTTGGCAACACTAAGACTCCAAACTAACAATCAAGATGAAAGCAACCATACTCATCGTAGACGACGAAGTAACCAATCTAAAAATTTTAAGAGAATATCTCACCACTGCTGACCACGAATACCGTATTTTGCAAGCCACCAATGGTAAACAAGCTTTTGAGATTGCCCAAAAGGCCGATCCTGATTTGGTAATTCTGGACTGGATGATGCCAGTCATGTCGGGCATAGATGCCTTGCGAAACATCAAATCCACTGAAGTTACTCAAAATATACCAGTGATTATGGCTACCGCCAAAACCAGCGCTCAAGACCTGAAAGAAGCCTTGGAATCAGGGGCGATGGACTATGTACGTAAACCCATCGATAAAACCGAACTTTTGGCCAGAGTGCGTTCCGCCATTCAGTTGAGTCATGCTTATAAACAAAGCGAAGAGTTGCTACTCAATATTTTGCCTAAAGAAATCGCCGAAGAACTCAAATCCAAAGGCACTGTAGATCCCAAACCTTATGATCTGGCCACAGTACTATTCACTGATTTTAAAGGGTTTACAAGTGTGGCAGCACATATGAAACCCATCGATTTGCTCAAAGAACTCAATACTTGTTTTGATGGTTTCGACGAAATCATCGAGAAGTATGAAATGGAACGTATCAAAACCATTGGTGATGCCTACATGTGTGTAGGAGGAGTGCCCAATTCCAACAAAACCAATCCCGTAAATGCGATATTAGCCGCTTTGGAAATGCAGCGTTTTATGCATAAAAAGCGAGAAGAAAAAGCCCAACAAGGAGAAAACTACTGGCAGTGTCGCCTGGGTATCAATACTGGTGAAGTGATTGCGGGCGTGATTGGCCGGAAAAAGTTTGCCTACGACATTTGGGGAGATACCGTAAACTCAGCCAGTAGAATGGAAAGTAATGGAGAAGCTGGCAAAGTAAATGTATCGGGGCAAACCCACGCCCTTGTGAAAGACTTGTTTGAGTTTGAATACCGAGGGAAGATCAATGCCAAGGGGAAAGGCGAGGTGGATATGTATTTTGTCTTAGGCATTAAATCAGAATACTCAGAGAGTGGCGATGGTGCGACGCCTAATGCCCAGTTTTGGGAAAAATATAATAACGATTGAATTGTTACATTACTGAATTGCTCTATGATAGTTTCTTCGGCTCTACTCAGGACAAGTGTTCCGCAATGCATCACAAAATAGTAGAAACTAATTGCAAATCTCGATTCCATTGCATTGGTGTCAACCTAATATTGAATGTACTTGAATAAAATCAGGCCTTAACTAACCGTTTTTAAGCTCTTTACCTTGAATAACATGGGTTTAAATTCCGCCTTATTTTGTTGGCGTTAAGAAATTTGAGTAATGAAGCTGTAAAAATGATCACTGAACGAGGCACGAGTGAATGTTTGAGCA
>DMXI01000386.1 GCA_003483885.1 Microscillaceae bacterium | reverse complement strand
TGTTAAAATATTTCTCTGAACAGCCTTAGTTTGTGAGTGATTAATGGCTCGAATGTCAGTAGTAATGGTATTGGCATGTACTCCCAATTTGTTTGCCTCGATACCATAGCCGTGTGCTTAAAAACTTGTCTAGTTGCTAAGCATTTTTAACAAGATTTGTATTTTTCACAATGGATTCACAAGCTATCAACAAAATATCTACCAGTATCCTCGGAAAACCTTATCTGGGTGTTTTGCAAGAAATTCTGAGCACTACTCATTTGGATCAACTTGGGAAAGACTTAGGCTTCACCCATCGTAGCACCGCCAAGGTACGAGGCTCTCATTTTTTTGATTTGCACGTAAGTCATTTACCCAATGCCTCCCTTGCTGATCGTAGTCTTCAAGGAATGTGTGATTACCTATGGGAACATCATGGTGTTCAATTACTTCGTAGTTCGCTTGATGATCGGTTTACCCCCAAGGCAGTATCGTTTATGAAAAGCTGTTTTGAGTTAATTTTAGAACAATTTATTAGCCAAATAACGGCCCAACTTCCTTTTTCGCTAGGCCTTAGGGGACTTATACTTACAGATTCGGTAGTTTTTAGGCTTGCAGACCAACTTTCGGATATTTATCCAGGAACTCAGGGGCGTAGTAAATCTAAAGCCGCAGCCAAGCTTCACTATAGTTTTGATTTACTTTCTTCAAAAGCGCCGCAGATTACCATCACCAGTAGCACTGATAATGATGTCAACCACTGGAAGCGGGTGAGTTTTGAGCCTGGTTATATGTATCTACAAGATTTGGGTTATTTCTCGACCAATGCTTATAAAACCCTTGACCAAGCTGGGGCCTACTTCCTTTCTCGCTATAAGACTGGGACAGGTTTATATAATCAGGATGCACAGGGGAAATATCATCCGGTGGATTTCGAGGAAATGCTTGGGAAGCACCAGCCAGCATCTACTTATTTACCAGAGGTATTTGTGGGGAAAAGAGAGAAAGTGAAATGTCGATTACTTCTGAGTCCAGTTCCAGAAGATGTCAAACAAGCCAGAATCAAGAAGGCAGAGGCTCAGTATAAAACCAGGAAAACAAAGGAGGGTAAGTCACCGAAGGTGAGTGACTTAAAAAAGAAGCTATGTGGTTATAACATCTATATCACAAATGCGGATGAACAAAAGTTACCTACCTCACTGATTTTTGCTTTCTATTCCTTAAGCTGGCAGATAGAACTTTTATTTAAAGTTTGGAAAAGCCTTTTTGGTTTAGATAACTTACCTAAAATGGATATTTATAGATTTGAATGCTATCTGTATGGACAACTTATTTCATTATTTTTATGTACCTCTTTCAAGGATATTATTCAAGCAGAGGCCGCACAGTATGTAGAAGAGGATGATATAATAGAAATTAGCCATTGGAAAGCCCTGAGGATTCTAAAAAAAAAGTTACCACCTCAGAAAAGTACTTCAGAAAGGAACCAAGAAGGTTAAGAAGTTCTGGAGAAAAACCATCAAAAGAGTACTAATATATGCTACAAAAGAGAAAAAGAAGAGGAAGAATGGTACATTCAAGCCCTCTCCTTTTGATATATTAGCGTTGGCTCATTTTTTTAGCAAAGAAGCGCGTGAAAAATAAGCACACGGCTATGGCCTCGATACACAACCATAGGTTTTAAGCAACTCCACAATTTGGTATATTCTTTTTCTTTGAGGGAGGGTATTCTTTCTGTTTTTTGCCATTTTTTTTGAAAAATATAAGTACAGCACAATTAGGTTGTGTTGCGCTACCTTATGTTTGCCTTTGCAAGGTAAAACTACCCCTGAAAAATCATAAAAAACGAAAAAATGCGTAACTCGTAAAAAACCAAATCTAACAACCTTTATTATGGTATTCAAGATTACCTTCAAGGTACTTAAGCAAGGGGCGGTATTACCTTATTCGTATCAGTATGAACTCAGCGCTTGGATTTATAAAATGATTTCGAGTAGCAACAGCCAACTTGCCACTTTTTTGCATAGCAAAGGCTATGGGCAAGGGTTCAAAAACTTCAAACTATTTACTTTTTCTAACCTCTATATACCTCAATTTAAAACTACTCCTGAGGGACTCAAAATATTATCACCTACTATAGACTTTACCATTTCTTTTTTGGTAGATGAAGTTGCCGCATCTATGATTCAGCCTTTGTTCGAACAACAAACTTTTACCTTGGGCAATAGACAAAGCCAAGTGCCCCTAAAGGTAGATAGTATTTTTACCCAACCTCTTCATATCACCAGCAATACGATGAGGTTTAGAACCACCTCGCCAATGGTGGTAAGTAACTTTGAGGTGATTGACGATCGAGGTAAAACTCAGGCAAAATACCTGCATCCTCACGATGAACGTTACGAAGCATTGTTTTTTAAAAACCTGCTCGATAAACACCAAAGTGCGGTACACCACCAAATCAGTGCCCCTGCGGCAGCGCCTTTGGCAGCTCAACCCATGCAATTGCGCGTGTTGGGCCAAAAGGTACGCTCTAAGCTAGTAGAGATAAAAGCAAATACCGCAGCTGCTACCAAAGTAAGGGGCTATTTGTTTGATTTTGAGGTGACGGCACCCAAAGAGTTACTGAAGATAGGTTTGTTGGCAGGTTTTGGTGGGCAATCATCTATGGGTTTTGGGACTTGTAAAATGTTGAAATAAAATCTTATCGTAAACAAATCTACCGCTTTTTTGGGCTTAATCGGATCATACAGAAATTGAAATTGCTCTGATTGGGTTAGCTTTAAAAACTTTCTAGCTGGCTTAATCGCATCATTTAGAAATTGAAATCAGGTAGACGAGGTGTATAAGGCTAAGTTTGATAGCCGGCTTAATCGGATCATTTAGAAATTGAAATTCAGTTGAATAGGCGTGAGGTGGGATGGAGTCGCTATCGGCTTAATCGGATTATGTAGAAATTGAAATTGATTCAGAAGATTCCACATACTCATCTATGTTTTGGCTTAATCGGATCATATAGAAATTGAAATTGGATGGTGCAATCCAGTTTTTTTAGGCGTGGATAAGGCTTAATCGGATCATATAGAAATTGAAATGAGAGTAAATCATCTATAGTCATTCCTTTTGCCTAGCTTAATCAGATCATGTAGAAATTGAAATGCGACATTGGTAGTTATCACGTTTTTCTCACAAGTGGCTTAATCGAATCATATAGAAATTGAAATAAGTTTGCCCATAACGCATTAAACTTAGCAGCATAGGGGCTTAATCGGATCATTTAGAAATTGAAATAGATGATGGATATCATCAAGGATCAAAAGTGGACGCTGGCTTAATCGGATCATGCAGAAATTGAAATAGAGTAGCATTCAAAAGAGGAGATCAAAACTCTCAAAGGCTTAATTGGATCATGCAGAAATTGAAATAATTACTATCTTTGGTTTGTGTTTCAATACGCTGCTTGGCTTAATCGGATCATGCAGAAATTGAAATCCTGCAAAAGGCTAGCATATGGGTCTTATACTGATAAGGCTTAATCGGATCATTTAGAAATTGAAATTGAGCGTTTGCTGCATTAGAGAAACCCTCATTTTGTGGCTTAATCGGATCATGCAGAAATTGAAATACAATTGGAGTTTTGGCTATTGCTGTAGTTATTTATTGGGAAGGGCTAATTGTGGGCATTGATCTAAGGGTAAGTCATTCTAAACTTATTGAGCACAGTGCTTATTATAAAAATTAACTACTTGCGAAATTTTACGTATCCGCTTTTGCTGGATTTGTTCTTTGAGGGCAGGGCAGTTAGAAAAATATTTTGCTAAAGTCTTTCTTTTTAAGCCGAACAACCCTTGAGTGGCTCTAATGAAAAATTGATCTCCCTCTTTTTTTAGTAAATCCATCCACGATGAGCCAGATTCGCCTTGTTCCCACCATTCCAAGTAATAATGGCCTAATTTCCCTTTACTAATCACTCTCAAAAAATGCTTCTCTCCGTTTTGAGGGTCAATGTCATATCGTGGGTTTATAAGTATCACCCCTCGTGACGATTGACTTAGCCAAACACCTTCGTAGTGAGTGTTATTTGCACGAAAAGCCGCAATATCCGACCTTTTATACTTTTTTCGTTTTCCTTGAGTATCAGTAAACCTAATCTTTTTATAATATCGTGGACTTACCTTTCTCTGGTTTATATGTTTTACCTTACCGTACAAGGTATCGCCAGTATTAAGCACTATATAATCCAATGAATGGCTGGTTTGTGCCTTCAAAGTCGAGAAAGTGAAGAGCAATAGGAGGGAAGCAACAATGGCGAAAGTATTAGCGGTTTTCATAATTGTATCTAAGATAATGGGTGGTGGTATTAAGCCCCGATTTCAATTTTGTCTCCCAAAAACTTCGGTTGCTTATTGATGAGATACAAATCTATAAAAACTTTTACCCGAGCCAGTTTCTCTCTCAGTTGAGTCTTGAGGCCAGAATACAAATTTACATCCTTGGCATTGTACCCAATGGCTTGCATGCCATAGTTAGACGCAATGTACAAAGCACGCTTGTTATGAAAGGGCTGCGAGATAATGGTCACATTTTGTTGGCCAAATACTTTTTTGCATCGCACTACAGAGTCTAGCGTGCGAAAACCAGCAAAGTCTAGTACAATGGCCTCGCTGGGAACGCCCAGGTCTACCAGGGCATTGTGCATTTCGCGGGGTTCGTTATAATTTTTAAAACTATTATCACCACTTACCAGAATGTATTTGATTTTTCCAGCTTTGTACAAATCATAGGCAGCTTGTATTCTATATTTGAAATACAAATTGGGGCGTCCGTCTTTGAGCCATTTACTGGTACCCAATACCAAGCCCACCTTATTAGTAGGTACCTTTTGCAAACTATTATACAAGGAGGCCTTACATTTTTGCTCAATCTTCCAATTGCAAAACAAAATGAGTAAAAGATTGGCTACAATCAGAGCAGTGAGTATAATCCCCAATTTTTTGAATCGTTTCTTCAAAGTGATGTGTTAGGTGATGATTTAGGCGGTAAAAATACAAAAACTCCCCTGTTTTTCAAGTATCTTTTACGCGCAAGGTTGTCTTATGGTAGTGAGCAAAAGTTGTCAGATAATCATTCAAATCCAACCCTGATATTCGAAGAGTTTGGTAGCTGATGGTATAATATTTTTAAAAAATACTGTATTTTTACTTTAATGGAAGGTTTGAAATTCAACTTATTAAATATTATTACGCTTCTAGGAAGTCTACAAGGTTTCTTAATTTGCTTGTTGTTTGTAAGTAGCAAACGTTTTCATCGTACTTCCACTCGTTTTTTGGTATTGTTGGTTTTTTCTATCTCTATGACCAACCTAACCAATGCCCTCAATGAAATTGAACTCCAAAGTATTTACCCCATCATTGGGTTTTGTTCCAATTCCTGGTCATTACTTATTCCATTTTCCCTCTATTATTTTATACAATTTTTGCTAAATCCTACCTACAAGTTCCGTAAGGTAGAATATGTCATTGCGGTGGTAAGCTTTACCCAATTAGCGTATCAGTTGGTAGAAATTGGCTGGTACCTGTTGGCGTCTGATCATATTATTCAATATGAAAGCATGCTTTATATCACTAGTCGCTCTATCGAGATGGTCGGCCTAATTTATTGTTTGGTCGTGATCATATTGGTATTTAGGCAGTTAAGGACGTATCAACCCCTTTTATCTGCTGAGCCACCACACATTCAGGAAAAAAGCATTCTGTGGCTCAAAAACACCTTCATCCCCATTGGCGTACTTTGGGTTTTGTGGGCCATACCTTTAATTCTGCAAGTGTTTGTCCCTGGCTTCCAGGGAGATTATTTTGGGCCTTTGCAACTAGGGATGGCTCTGATTATTTACTGGCTGGGGTATTCTGTCTATATTTATAGAGACTTATGGGAAACCAAAGCCGAAAGCGAAGCAAAACTGATAAGAAAACAAACCGAACTATCCAGCAAAACCGAAGAGCATTATCAAAAATTGCTCAAAATCATGCAGGAAGAAAAACTCTACCAAAGTGCGGAACTCAACATGACGATGTTGGCCGAAAAAACCGGGTTGAGTAATGGTTACCTATCACAGATTATTAACCAAAAAGAAGGCAAAAACTTTTTCGATTTTATTAATCATTATCGGGTAGAAGAGGTCAAACAAAAATTAAATGATGCTAAGTTTGATCATTACAGTATTTTAGGAATAGCCTTAGAAGCAGGGTTTAAATCCAAATCTACTTTCAATGCCGTTTTCAAAAAGTTTACCGGGCAAACCCCTTCCAACTTTCGGAAACAACTCCAAAACGACTGATTTCAAACGTCCGAATGCCTCCACTTAAGGTATTCGGACCTCAAAAACACGTCCTAATACCTCAAATTTCATCCTCTCAGACGATTTCAAGAATGATTTTAAGGAGTATTGGGTAGTTGATGTATTTCAACTACCATATCATCACCATTATCATATAACCTTATAAATCATCTATTAATGATCGAGATTTTTCAATATTGGCTTCGAGAAGCCTGGTCAAATGTGACCGAATACTTTACCTATGCAGGCATTGTGTTTTTCGTGTTTTACATCCTGCTCAAAAAGCCCTTTTGGTTTCGTAAAATTCAAAAGAAATTGCCTAAGGTGTCGGATTACGGGCGAGACATCTTCTTTTCTATGCTCACCATTACCATCTTTGCAACGGTATCTATGCTTACCTTTTATATTTTTGGTAAATACAACAATACTTATCAAAACATAGATACTTATGGCTGGGGCTATTATGTGTTTTCCTGGGTGTGGATGTTTATCTTGCACGATACCTATTTTTATTGGATGCATCGCTTGATGCACCACCCAAAGGTATTTAAATGGGTACATTTGGTACACCATCGCTCTACTAATCCCACTCCTTGGACAACATATGCTTTTCATCCATTAGAAGCCACTCTGGAAGCACTCATTTTACCTCTAATTGCCTTTTCCCTGCCAGTACATGGCAACAGTACAGGAGCTTTCTTTCTATTTCAGATTATCTACAATGTATATGGGCACTTAGGGTTTGAGTTATATCCCAAAAACTTTCATAAAACCTGGGTAGGGCGCTGGATCAATACCTCAGTGGCGCATAATCAGCATCATAAACAGTTTAGAGGCAATTACGGGTTATACTTCTTGTTTTGGGATCGGGCCATGGGGACAATGTGCAATGACTATGACGAGACCTACGAAAAAACGACAGAAGCTTCTTTATTGTAGTGGAAGCAAAGAGGAGGGACTTGAAGAGTAATTTTGTGTATAAATTTAATAGCAAAAAACCAGCAGGTGTTTGCCTCGCTGGTTTTTTTGATTTTTTTAAATATAGAAGAAGATGTACTTAATCCTCCTTTTCTAGAGTATCTCTCGATATATTATTTTTTAGCAATTCTTTCATATCTTCCTCATCCAAAAGATTAAAGCCACGTACGCCGGCATTGGCTACTCGGGCTTTTTTGTCTTGATTTGTTTTTGTGGTGGTAATTTTAGTCTTCGCCATTGGGTTATAGTATTTTATTGAATGTGTGAATATAAAAATAAGCAGCTCAACTATGACTATTTATAAGAAGTTGCAAAAGTAGGAGATTTGTTAGCAAAAGAGAAATTAGGGGTATTGACAAATGATTGACAAAGGTTAATTTTTTAACATAAAGCATCAATACAGAGGAGGCATTTTATATGATGTATAGGGCAGTAAAAAAGGAACCAGACGTGCCTTAAAGATCTTGCCTGGCTCCCGACCACATTAAAAGTTGTTGAGTATTTTATTTGAACTTGTATTAGCAGCTTTTTTTGATTTGTACCGAGATGAAATCTTGAGTTGCCGGATGCAAATTGGCTGGCAAATGCTGAAACAAGATGCTGCGAATAAGTGCTACAAAACCATTGGTGCGCTTCAGACCTGTTACCTCAAAATAAAACGATTTATCGCTAGTACGTTGAAAATCTCCTGATCTACATTGCATAGATGCCAAGGTCTGATGAATATTTTGTTGTTTGCGAAACAGCCATATCACAAAACCAGCGGGTACCTGTACTTGAAATCGTACACCACCCACATCTTCACTATTTTTCATTTACTTTGTAGTAAGATTCCACCCTCCGGGTTAATTTTGAAACAAATTTAGAAAGTGTTTCGGCAAAGACCTAAAAAGTAGCGTAGACAAAGCGTATTCAAAAACGTAGACAAAGCATAGACAACTTAGAGTAGTATAAGTGCTATTGACTTGTTTAATTGGATAAGGTTTCCAAACAAGATTTGTTGACAGGGTGTTATTGTTCAAAAAATAAATACTATGAATAAGCCCGATTTTGAAATACCCAACCCCCAAACACTGAATGCTCTTCGCCAACAAGGAGACCCTCCAGCTGATGAATTGATCCGCCATCTTTTCGAGAACAAACAAGCCAAACAACTCAATGCTGCCTTTCGTCAGCTAACGCTCAACAAAGACATACACCTTGAGGCTTTACCAACAGAAATAGGAAATTTTTTTAAGCAGGAAGGAGAAATGCCAACCTGGGCAAATGAGGACTTATTACAACAGGGTACGGTGTTTTTTAGAAAATATGCGGCACAGTTTAGTGCCATGCTTAGTTTTTTATCATTGCCTTATACTTATGCGGCAGCCAATGGCGTAAAAGTACTTTACCTAACTGGGCGTATTCACCAGGACACTGCCAAACGCTTACACGAAACTGCCCGCTATTTGATGGATATCACCGCTCCTGAGGCTTTTGCCCCCAAAGGCAATGGCATTGTAAGTAGCTTAAAAGTAAGGCTAATGCATGCGGCGGTGAGGTACCATCTTAATAAGGATAAAAGATGGGATGCTGCCTGGGGGTTACCTATAAATCAAGAAGATATGATCGGGACTAACCTGGCTTTTTCGGCGTTGCCCATTTTGGGCCTCAAAAAAATGAAATATCATTTGAAACAATATGATATGACCGCTTACCTACATTTGTGGAAAGTAGCGGGGCAGTTTTTGGGTAATATTCCAGTTCATTTGCCCAATCGTTATCAGGAGGCCATCGTATTGGCAGACAAAATCGGAGAGCGGCAATTTCAAAGCTCGAGAGAGGGGAGAGCACTTACCCAGGCCTTGATAGCTTTTTTGGAAAAGTCTATTGTGAGAAGGTTTCCTAAGGATTTTGTGACGACTTACATGCGTTTTTTGATGGGCGATGAAATATCAAAAATATTGGGCATCCCTCAATACAATTGGTCACGAGTACTAGTGAGGCCTTTTCAGACAAATAATATCCTCAAAAGTTTGTCTCCCACCTCTTCACGAGAAGGAGACAAGTTCTTGAAACAAGCTGGATACTTTTTGAAAAAAGACCCAGTCAATTTCAGGATTCCGCTTACGATTTAAACTATATCATTTACGGTCTGATTAGTAATCGTTAAGTCCTGATATAATTCCAATCCTTCACCTGTATATTCTACAAAGTTATTTTTGGTTTCAATGAGTTTTAAATGATGAAGTTCGGCCCGAGGACTGGCGGCGCGTACTGCGGGAGCTAATTTTTTCCAAAATTCAATGATAAGAATTTCGCAACTGGGCATTTTATTTTGTAAAAAATCTACGTCCAGATTTAGGTTTTTATAGTGTACCTTCTCGATAATTTCTCTTCGGATGATTTTACTCAACACCTTATAATCTATTACCATGCCCGATTCCAAATCAGGAATTCCTTTGACGGTAACTACCAGTTCAAAATTGTGTCCATGCCAGTTTTCGTTGGCACAAACCCCAAACATCGCTTCGTTTTGTTCTTTGCTCCAATTGGGATTGTATAATTTATGAGAGGCGTTAAATGTTTCTCTTCTGCAAATGTAAACCATTCTTTTATTGATCTTTTTTACAAAGATACGTCAAGGGGGACACGAATAAAAATGATAAAAGTCGGGGAGCTTACTGAGCGTAAGTTTTTCCAGAGATAAAACCAGCCCTCAACAAAAAAAGCCGACTGCTAAGCCGGCTCCAATATTCAAATTATCAAATGTATTAGTTAGCGGGTTGTTGTTGGTAAGCACCTAACAACTGCGCCAAAGCATTCTTTTTCTTGTCTTTAAAGTTGACAATAATGTTGCCTTCCAACAAATCCTTTTGTGCAGGTAGGGTATTCAACGTTACCGATTCTACCAATGGAAACAAAGCCCCTAATAGTTCGTCTTGGCCCAAAGTACCCTCAGGTACATTGCTGTAAATTTCGTTAGGGCTCAAAAACATCATAAAATTACTTTTGTCTGCCATACCTTTTAAATCACTATTGAGCAAGGTCTTTTTTGCGGAGGCAATGGCATCCTTAAAGCTTTCGGTAGTTACGATAAAGGCAGCCTCATCAGTTACAATCAACTTAACATTAATGCCCAAAGGAGCAATGATAGGCTCATATACATTTCCTTCTTTGAACAATAACTTTTGATCTACATAAGTTTTAAGCACTTTCTCGAATACTTCTCGGTTATTCAAGCCCAACCCCACTACTACTCTGGCATCTACACTTTGTAAACCATTGATTTTGAGGTTTTCCAGCGCCACTACCACATCACCACTCAACATCTCGGCTACATCTTTGGGAGTAAGGCCTACGCTTTGCAAAGTAGCAATCGTGTTTCCGTCAAACTTGTCATAAGCGTTTTCTTCATCCAGAATTTTTTTAATATCCTGCATATTAATACTCAAGCTCATTAAGAAAAGAGGATCTTTGATTGGGAGATTCTTGATCACTTTGTCAATATTGACATCCAGAATGGGTTTATACTTGGCAGTAAGTTTCTCATCCAAAAATGCTCTACCATTAATGACTAACTTACCAAGCTTAAAATCGATAAAAGAAGTACCATATTGATTGGCTTCGGCTAGTTTGGCAATGGTAGGGGACATTTTGCTGTACATTTCTACTGCTGGGGTAAGGTTACGCGTTTCTTTTTGGTTGGCCCAAATAGCCACATCGTGGTTTTCGCCCAAAAGTACTCTAAATTGTTTATTGTTTTTTTCAAGCGCGTTATCAGCAGTGGTTCCTCGCACTTCTTTTACTTTTGCTTTGAGTGTTTGTTGAGGATTGTCAATCTTAAATTCATAGCCTACATAAAGTCCAGAGTTACCTTTCCAGCTTAAAATAGCTTCTTCATCCAGGAAAACGAATTTTTCATCGTTTTCACTTACAATCTTGATACCTTTATCCGACTGGAGCGCTTTCTCGAATGCTGGAACATCAGCAATGGTAAAAGTGACTACAAAGTGATTTTTAGAGCGATCTTTGGCTACTTCGCCGTTAAATATGCTGATTTTACTATCCTGAGAGAGCGTTGGGATAATTTTTTGAACGAGCTTAATAACGTTCTCTACCTTTTCTTCATCGGTATTAATATCAAATTGCTCCAGAAATTCAGGCTTAAACACATCTCGCCATTGTTTAGCCTTTGATGAAATCTGTTTTAAATCAATCACCGCAGCAATAGAGGCATTTTTTGGGATAAAAATATCTCCACTCTTGGCTGCACCGCCGCCACCACAAGCATTTAAAAATACTGCCAGAACGGTGAGTACAAGTATGGTATTGAAGGTTAAAAGTTTATGCAAGTTTTTCATTGATATATAAAGTTAAGATTGTGCACATGCAAAGATATTTCTTCGAGGCATATAAACAATTAATCTATGTGCCTTTCGTGTTTTATAACCTACACAAAAAGAAGGTTAACCTAAAAAACGAAGCACTCAATGAACTTGCTACATTGAGTGCTTCGTTTTTTGATATCTTTGTGCTTAAAAAACTAAAAATAAACCTCAGTTTTGGGTAACATCAGTTTAATTCGCTCACGTTCGGGCTGGCTAAATTTATTGCCATCCAGGTAGAGACTTTGTAGTTGGGTTAATTGACCTATTTCTACTGGAAGCACACTTAATTGATTAAAGCTTAAATTTAATCGATGCAAGTTTTTTAGTCTTCCTATTTCAGAAGGTAATACTTTCAGTTGGTTTCGCTCCATATCCAACCAAATCAGATCAGTCAGAAAGCCAATACCTGTGGGTAAGTCTTTTATTTGGTTGTCGTGTAGATATAAAAACTGAAGCTTGGCTAATTGGGGGATGCCCTTGGGAACTTCAGTGAGGTTTTTTCCTTGTAAATCCAGCTCTTTGAGATGCTTCAAAGGAGCAATGATGTTGTACTGAAAACATTTGAGAGGGTGGTACGACAGATCGTCGTATAGTGCTTTGGGAATATTATTTACCCCTATACCTTTTAGTTGCTCAAATGCTCGATCAACATCTTTAGATTGTTCACTTGCTAATAATTTTCCAATTTTTTCTGTCAATTCATCCATATCCGACAAATTAAAATTTTTGGATGGTGCGCTTAAATCCATTAGGATTGAGTATTATTTAAAAATAGTCATCAAAATCTACCAATTTTTTTATCCACTTACAATTTTGTAGGATAAAAATAGAAGATTGTTTTAAAACGTGTTCGTTGGAAGGTTTGTTTATTCGAGGGTAATCTTTGGAGGCAATTCTACTGAATTGAGAAATGACATATGCGCAAAAAAAAATTGATGTACCAAATCTTAGTACACCAATTCACCAAATTATATTACACTTATTAATATCTTTTTCTGCTTTAGGGCTTAGAAAGAGCTTCCCATCTAATCTGCTTCTTAATATTTTACAATTTCTAAGTACTTGATAATATTTACTGCATTTAGAAAATAAAGTTTCGTTTTAGGCAAATTATTTAGCGGTTTATTGTAATATTTGTGTGATAAAATTCCTTTTTTATGCAAAAATTCAATAGTAAATTTGTTTAATGAGGCGTTTTTCGTAAATGTTTTCCTTATTATTGTTAAATTTTAGTTAAAACAAGTGATTTTAGAAAAAAAGCAGATTGTAAGAAAAATTACTCTTTAGTGGCAGCAGCTCGCCTCAAGCGATCGTTGATCGCACGCCCCAATCCTTCTTCTGGTAATAGTTCGGTTAAAATGACTTCTACGTCCAAACCATCCAGGTAACGCATACCCGCAAACAAATGTTGAGCAGCTTCAGCAAAATCTCCCGATTCAGATAAAATGACCTGATGCTCTTTAGGAATGCTTTCATGAGGAGTTTGGAAAGCCAAAACACCGATTTTTTGAGGGGAGTGATGTGCCGCCAAACTGGCTATATCTCCCAATACAAAGGGCTTAGTAGGGGCATAATGGCTTTTGAGCATGCCAGAGGCTTTGGGGTTAGAAGATGAGTGCCTGACCTCTTCTATTTCCCCGATTTCGGCTTTGATCGTTTCTACACTAATACCTCCCAAACGGTATATGGTGGTTTTATCATCGTTTACCTCTACAATGGTAGATTCTATGCCAACTCTACAGTATCCACCATCTATAATGTAGCTTACTTTACCCTCCAACTGGGCCTCTACATGCAAGGCAGTAGTGGGGCTTATATAACCAAAGGGGTTGGCACTAGGGGCCGCCAATGGAAAATCCAGGTTTTTTAATAATTCAAGCGTAAGTGGGTGGTTGGGCACTCTTACGGCTACGGTGTTTAGCCCTGAAGTTACCAAATCAGGAATGAGTTGGTTTTTAGGTAAAAGTATAGTCAAAGATCCTGGCCAAAGCTTCTCGGCAAGCCTTTTTGCTTTTTCTGGAAAATTTATGGTGAATTTTTCTACTTCTTCTATACTATGGGTATGTACAATTAATGGGTCGAAAGAAGGTCTGTTTTTGGCTTCAAAAATCTTAGCCACTGCTTCTACGTTGAATGCATTGGCGGCGAGTCCATAAACCGTTTCGGTAGGTATGGCCACCAATGCTCCTTCTTTTAAAAATTGTGCTGCCTGATCTAGATCTTGTCCTATCAAGGTATTCATTGGTTTTATCAGTTTTTATACTACTAGACATTTTTCGTTTGTGGAGACACAAACGAAGGCGACCGCGCCGTTGGCCGTGTCCTCACGACCAACTTTAGCTAAAATGTCTAGTAGTATGCAGTTTTTCAAATAAAAAAGTATTAGATACTTTGAGTAGAAGTATGCAAGGTTATAATGGCATCTTTTAGTATTTGCCCAAACCTGAAAACATCCTCAAAAGAATTATATAAAGGGACTGGCGCAATTCGGATGCTGTTTGGCTCTCTCCAATCTCCAACCACTCCGTTTTTATGTAAAAAATCGAATAGTTTTTTTCCTTCTTGTGGTACATGCAACGATAATTGACATCCTCGGGCATCTTTGGGAGTGATAATATCTATAGGAAAATTAACCTCTTTTGAAACTTCTGTAATTACAAATTCCAGAAAACCAGTGAGTTGCGTGCTTTTTGCAATCAGATTTGCCATACCTGCTTCAGCAAAAATCTCAAGAGAGGCCAGATGAGCTGCCTGTAAAAGTACTTGTGCATTGCTGAGTTGCCATCCATCTACATTGGGCACTGCCTCAAAACCTCGCTCCATCAAAAAACGACGTTCCTCGTTGTGTCCCCACCAGCCAGCTAAACGAGGGAGCGCAGTGTTGGTCGCGTTTTTTTCATGGATAAACACTCCTGAAACGCCTCCCGGGCTAGAGTTGAGATATTTATAAGAACACCAGACAGCAAAGTCGATGTTCCAATCGTGTAATTCGAGCGCTACATTACCTGCAGCATGGGCCAAGTCAAATCCTACATAGGCCCCCACCTTGTGGCCTGCTTTAGTAATGGCGGGCATATCAAACACTTGTCCCGTGTAATAATTGACACCACTAAACATGACCAATGCCAGCGAATCTCCCAATTGCTCAATTGTATTGATAATATCTTCTGTACGTATAGTGTGCTCTCCGTCCCTTGGAGCTATTTCTACTACAGCATCGTCGTAAGCGAACCCATGGAATTTGGCTTGCGACTCCATAGCGTATTGGTCGGAGGGAAAAGCGCCTGCTTCCATCAATATTTTATAACGGGTAGCCGTAGGGCGGTAGAAGGTAGCCATCATCAAGTGCAAATTCACGGTAAGGCTGTTCATGACGGTGAGTTCGTGTGCTTGTGCCCCAAAAATAGTAGCCATAGGCGTTTTAAGCGCTTTGTGGTAATCCATCCAGGGATGATCACCCGTAAAGTGGCCTTCTACGGCATAATCTTGCCACAACTGTAATTCTTTTTCGATATAACTTCTAACATTTTTTGGCTGTAGACCCAAAGAATTTCCACAAAAATAGACCACTTGCTCATGTAACTGAGTTGGAAAGTGAAACTTTTTACGAAAGTGTTGCAATACATCTTTTTGATCTTGCTCCTGTGCAAAGTCTAAGGTATTCTGATAATTCATAAGAGTTTTTACTTTAAAAAAATGACTTTTAATATCGAAAATACAAAGCTAAAAAGCTGTTATTGATTGTTCTAACCTGATTCTGTTTTTTTTGAAAAATAATACCAGCCTGTAAGATGAACCTTGTTGATGCAAGTAATGAAGTAGGTAAAAAGGTAAAGTATTGTATTGATTCCAGGACATGTTTTGGCAAAAACACCTTGAGAACAGATAATAGTAGAGAGTGAAAGAGGAGGAGGGGTGAGGCATCAGGTAAAAACCAATAATTAGATAATATTGAATGTTTTTTATTTAAGGTTGCGTGAGGGGGTTGATTTGTATTACTGTACCGTTTGGCACATAGTGTTTAAGTGGTGAAATAAACTTGAGTAACTAGTAACTAATTCAGTACGAGGTTTTTATGAAAAAAGTTTAGCGTATTTTATTTGTAAATCATACATGAATGTTTCGGGGAAAAGGTTTACGATAACTTTAAATTCTACAATTTCAATTTAAAGAAATCATCATCTTGACCTTGTCAGGTATTAATGTTTTGTTAATTAATGTTAACCTAGTATTTAATTAAACTATTTAATTGATTGGTTTAAGGTTTTGGTATTCAGTGTTTTAACCTATTGAGAAAATTGCGTGTTGAT
Source organism: Microscillaceae bacterium (assembly GCA_003483885.1). GTDB lineage: Bacteria > Bacteroidota > Bacteroidia > Cytophagales > Microscillaceae > Microscilla. The sequence goes on along the minus strand of DMXI01000386.1, from coordinate 76 downwards.
GTTAAGATTTAACATTTGATAACACCCAATTAACGAAAAGTTAAAACTAAATAGTGACATTTGCGGCATCAAAAAC
>DMXI01000068.1 GCA_003483885.1 Microscillaceae bacterium | reverse complement strand
GCCTTTTTTGCTTCGTTTTTTTGGCTACAGAAAAAAATGAAGGGCTTTTGAGGCTGTAAGTGCTTGATTTTTAAATAGGTACTTTACTGATTAAGAAGTATAAGCTTGAAAAATCAAGTGTAGTTATAAATCCTTAAGTTGACGCGTATACGATGGAATCGGGACTTTAAGCAGGAGGAGACTTTTTCGACTCGCTTCGCTATATAGACTCGAACTTGTTAAGGAAACAGCATTGGACTTCAGTCTTCTGGATTATTCTTCTTTTTTACCAACTCCTTTTGCGCTTTATCTGCCTTTTGCTTTGCCAAATAGTCTTGATATTTTTTCAAACGCGTTTTTATTGCCAAAATCTCTTGATCTAGTTTGGCCCGTTTTGACTTTCTAAATGTTACCTTACGAGTCACTTGTTTACGCTTTAAAGTGATTTTCAATTGAGTAATCTTTGTTTTCAAACCCAATTTAGAAAACTCCTCAGGCTTCTTCTGCGCCTTGAGCCTTTTTCGTTCATCATTCAATTGTGTCAAAGTCTCCTCTGTTTTTTTAAGGCTCGCTTTATGACTTCTATATTCTTTCCGTGATAATTTCTGTACTCCCAGTTTTGAATTGACTAATTTCAGTTGAAGCGCTTGTTTTTGCTGGCGTAGTTTTGCTTGGTGCCATTGCACCTCTGCCAACCTTAACTTTACTGGATCTACATTTTTTGTGGCTTTCAATGCCAAATATTTATCTTCTTTTCGTTTTATAATTCCGTCACTTAATGCCAGTTGATTTTCCAGTTTTTTTTGTTTGGCCAGCCAACCACTTTTTCTTATTTCCCGAATACTCCCCAATACATTATTCACATCTTTTACCCCTTGGCCAATATCGCTGGTAATGGAAGTATTGGTGCTATTGGTTGGCTCCTTTCCAGACACTTTCTTAGAAGTAACCTGAGTAGTAGATTTAGATGATTTCTGTTTTTCTGGAGATTTCTTCAAAAACATATCATATCCAGGATCATTATCAAATCCATTAATCATCTCATTTACTGCCTCTTTTTGGGCAGCAGGGCTATCCTCAGTAAGCCCCCAGGCAATTGCGATTAATTTTTCAGAACCATCTCCCCCAGTATAATCTTTTATTACTTCATCCATTTTTAGATGGTAATAGTTCTGGTTATCTAAGGTAATTTCACCCGCAATGCTCCATTCTTTTTTTCCATTTTTAAATACCTTACCACCCGCTAAATTAATTTCTTTTGATGGCAAGCTACCTCCATCTACAACCAAATTTCCTCCACTATCGGTTACCCCTTTGCCAAAGACTGAAATACCGGACAACACTACGACAGTGTGTCCAGCAACTCCCTTTCCATGATAAGTAATCTTAAGCCTTACTGTTTCGGCAAATGCGTTGCTCAGGCACAAGCAGCAAATGCAAATCAAGCCCATTTTCCGTAATTTATTGCTTGTCTTATATTTCAAATTTAATAATAGCATACTAAGAATGTTTTGCATGGTTTTAAAGGCTCGTGTGTTATTTTTGAAACATGCTATATCAATACCTAACCTAGTTATGATAGCGTAAAAATCTTTCCTTAGCTTATACCTGTGATGGTTAAGGGAAAAACAGGATAACTTTTTCATGAGTTATTTCTTGATTAAATGTATGTTTAGTGATTGTTCGCCTCTTTAGTCACTTTTAGAATTTCAAAAGATGCAGCCTTCAATGAAAAAATTACTTTGCTTCATTTCCTTGAAGAAGTTCGGCGGGTAGCTTTACTTTTATTTACTCCTGAAAATCAACAACTTACTCTTATTATCTCACTTAATATCAAAAAGAGTTATCAATATTTCTTTGCGTTTTTTTCTGGTCTGTTGGGTGCAAGATCTAGTGGTTAGAAGACTCAATGTCCAAAGGAGTTTTATATTTTCTGGCAAGTAGATTTGGATGGTAAACTGTAGATGTTAGAAGCCATAACTTCTTAGTACTAATGCATTATCTAATCCTGAAGTAAAATCAAAGATTTTGATAGGTTTTAGCCATTTTCAGGAAATTTTTGATGAGTTTGAGAAAAAAACTCTTCTTTTTGCAGCTTTTGTAAATAGTAATTTATCGAACAGAGGGTTTTCTCATACTCCAATGGCAGTATATAAATGCAAAAAGCGACTTATCTAGAGTGAATTAGATAGGTCGCTTTTCATTTGAGTAGTTTTGATTATTCTGGATGCTTCTCCACTTGATTTGTCATATTGAATGCAGTGAAATATCTGCTTGTATTACAACAACTTAGATTTCTCGGCAAACTCAAAATAACACTAGAGGCAGGTCTTAATTTTGCTGGATGATTCTACTCTTTTGCAAATCATTGAAATAGGTGTTAAGGTACCACTTCTTGTATGGTCTCCCTGCGGAAAGGTCAAAGACTTCAGTGACAGAAACAACTCAAAATATATAGTCAGATTTGGCTTAGTGCTTACATGGCTCGCCGTTTTTTTCGGTTCACGGGGTTGGAGTTGCTTGGGGTAGCATTCAAATGATTCCAATCCAATTCATCCTCTTCTCCCGCCAGACCACAATCAATGGCCACTTGAGCCAAGGCTCCCGGCTGCGACCAATCGAGTTCATTGTCCTGAAACTGCCCCAGTTCTTCGGGCTTGTTCCAGTTGGGTACCGGGGGTAACTTAGGGATGATATATCTTCTTTTTTTCTTCAATGAATAGGTCTAGATTTTTACTGCTTTATACGTATAACTGGTAAAAAGTTGATTAATTAACGCAAAATAATGGGTTTCATTGGTAATTTCACTACTCATTTCTGTTAAATTTGAGCTAATTACCCATTATTTAAAACTTATATGATCCAAACATATAACGTAAGTACCGAGGGTGTACTGGTACTTTGTGCTCAGGTAGGTCTCAAAAATTACTATCAGGACAACGCATTTGATTATGATTACCCTGAGGGTATTTTACCCTTGATTAACCAAGGCATTGCTTTAGCCTTTACGACCGAAAGCGGAGATGAGGTCTGTGTACAAGTTGCCTTGAACAAATCTCCTGAAGTGGCTGATTTTCAGGATTTAGGCACTTATCAGCTAGAAGTTCAAGCCGACGATACACTGTATTTTTTAGACCACGCCACCTTTACCCAAATTTGCGATGGACTCCAGGGCGATATCAATCAATACGAGTTTGACGATACCTACAGCCCCAAAGTAACGTTGGAAAACCTCCCTGCGGGTTGGTATCAAGTACAAGCCTATGGTAAGCCTTTAGACGACTTTGAAGAAAAACAATGCTACCTGGAAATGATTTTCAGCTTTACGTCTATTACTCAAAAGGAAACTATAGAAATAGATGATGTAGTGGCTATTTGAAACCCTTGCCACGAATCTTATCCTTCAACAATCCATCTTTGCGAATGATGTATTTAAATTTTTCGTAGGGCACCATTAGTTCGTTTCCTTGGGGCAAATAAAGCTTTGGTAAACCAATGGCATGGCTATAACAAAGCTGAATTCCATCATCTAATATTTTAAAGGCACCACTTAGATAAAACCTATCTCTTGAAACCTCATCATCTTCCTTATCTCCGAAGGCCACTTGAAAAGCAACCTGCTCAAAATCTTCTAGCGAATCATTTATGAGTAAATCTTCCAAATCAATTTTTTTCCCAGTACGCTTATCATAGTGATCAATGCGCACATAATGTTCCGCATAAGCTTGCCCCACAAACCAAGAACTGGTATTCTCTATAGTCACCAAACGTTTGGTCTCTTTTAAAGTAGTAACATCTTCTATCCACCAACTATTACCTATGGGTGAGGTTGAAAACCAACGGTGCAACGTATCTACAACTGCCTCTGGACTAGTCACATTATGAATTTCCCCCATCCCAGGACTCCCATAAGTAGTAGGTTTCTTGGGGAGGCTGTTTCTCAAATAAGCTGGCGCTTTGATAATCTCCGGATATGACAACTTATAATGTACACACCCCTTACTATGAGGCTCACAATCATTGTAACTGCCAAAAAATTCGCGCTGTATAAATTGTACTACCGCTTTATCCAATATCTTGGTCTCTTTGTAGAAAGCAATTTTATAGTTGGCATCAAACGAAAGCTCTAGCAATACCTTGGCGTAGTATCCCTCCCAAGAAAAGGACAAAGGCACTGTAGCCAAGTACCCATTTACTTTTAGCTTGTCTAATGCTACCTGATAGCTCACCTGCTTTTTTTGGCTCAAAAAACGATTGACTTCTGCGGCAATTTGACCAGCAGTCACATTACGCATCCCAATATATTGGCCTACTTTGGGAGCAAAGTTATCCCGAATAGCCGCTTCGTAAGATTCATTGTTTAGCTTTTCACAATAGTCTTGAAGAGTAGCCTTCATTTTTTGTTGGGTAATGGCTTTTACATACTCTGGTTGTTCAGCTTCTTGTGGTTCTTTCTTTTTAGTAAGCGTATCTTGAGACGTGTTGTTATTAGGTTGATCAGTCTTGGATTGACAACTTGCAACCAATAGTATGCAAAGTCCCCAATAAATACAGGTTTTCATCATTAGTAAGAGAAGTTTTTGTTTGATAAAACGTATGATCACAATAAAAAAGAGGTAATTGATTACACTTATTATGAATGGGTTTATGCTATTTTGCGATAATAGTTGTTATCTATCAAAAGACAAACTAACTCTTTTATTGTCTAAAGACAAAACCCCATTAGCCATGACACTAACAGGGTAAATTTGAGCGTAATATTTACGCTTGAAAACATTAGGATAGAAACTAGTGACTCTTAGGCTGGTCTGCACAATGTTCTTTATAGTATTTATCAGCTACCCCTTTAGCACCTAGGTTATTGGCCGCAATCAAACGATTCGTGGCACAATATTCTTCAAGGTCTACTCCACCTCTAATGTTCATTGCTTGAGTTTTGGTAATGGCCAGGGCTTTGAATTTCATCATTTTAGTCATAATAGTTAAAAATTTAAGGATTAAACTAAATCGTACATATTTACCTTATGGTTCTAATGAATTAGGTAAATAGGATGCTCCAAAAGTAATTGCCATTTACTCAACAAGCGTCTCTATAAATTTATTTACACCTGTTCAGGATACAGTAGATGTCTCCATAAATTTACTTACACCTGCATTACTGATTGATACCACACTGTTTTGAAATAAAATTCAGGGCACAAAAAAACCCCATTGGTAAAACCAACAGGGCAAATATTGTGGCAAATAACGTCTTGCTTAGTTGTTCAAAGCTTCGGCACCACCCACAATCTCGAGGATTTCTTTGGTAATGGCTGCCTGACGTGATTTGTTGTAAGTCAATTTGAGTTCTTTTACCAACTCTTCAGCGTTTTCAGTAGCTTGATCCATCGCTGACATTCGCGCTCCGTGCTCTGATGCGTTAGAGTCTAAAACACTGCTGTACAACTGAATCTTCAAGCTCTTAGGAATTAATTCTTCTACGATTTCAGCTTGAGAAGGCTCAAACAAATAATCTATAGAATCAAAATCCTTGTCTTTGATCTCGCGATCATCTGCCTCTTCAGGCAAAATTGGTAAAAACTGATTACGACGAACGATCTGGGTAATTACGTTCTTAAACTCGTTGTATACCAACTCTACTCGATCTACCTCACCATTTTTGAATTGCTCCAAAATTACTTCGGCAGTATCTTTAATATTCGCAAAGTTTAAGTTTTGGAAAACATCTACATTTTCCATTTCCCCAGCTTCGTTTTTCTTTTGAGGTAGGGTAGTCTTATAACCACGATTGGTTAAACCTTCGTATCCTCTTTTACCAATGCACAAAAAGCTTACATTTCCTTTTGCCAATTGGTCAACATATTTATCTTCTACCAAAGCTACTGAAGCCTTGATAATGTTATTATTAAAAGCGCCACAAAGACCACGATCAGAAGTAATGGCAATGATCAATACTTTTTCTGGAGCACGCTCTTCCATAAATTCACTGGAAAGGTCTTCGCTGCTTACATTTTTAGATAAATTGTCGATAATCCCCTTAAGCATATTGGCATAAGGTCGCATACCTTCAATTGCATCTTGAGCTCGGCGAAGTTTAGCCGCAGCCACCATTTTCATTGCTTTGGTGATTTGCTGGGTAGACTTTACCGAACTAATTCTCGTTCTGATTTCTTTTAAGCTTGCCATACTCTATTTTTCTAGGCTTTAGGTATTGGGTATTGGGTATGCGAACCCAACGCACCATCCCAGTAGCAACCCACAGAAACAAATATTTGAAAAAAGGTTAATGATCAGTGATTGATCATTAACCATTCATAATTACTTATTGATATATCGCTTAGCGATCATTTTGGCAGTTTCTTCCAAAGTCTTTTTGGTGCTTTCCCACTCATCACCTTTAGCCTTGTTGCCTTTGCTACCTAGCAAAGCCATCAAATCTTTGTGATTCAGGTTCAAAGAATCCAAATATTCTCTTTCAAATTCTTTTACCTTGTCTTTGGGTACATCATTCAAGAAACCATTGGTAGAAGCATAAATAATAGCCACTTGGTCTTGTACAGTTACCGGAGCATACTGTCCTTGCTTCAATACCTCTTGGTTTTTACGTCCTTTCTCAATAGTCAACTGAGTAGCCGCATCCAAATCAGAACCAAACTTAGCAAATGCTTCCAGCTCACGGAACTGGGCCTGGTCTAGTTTCAAAGTACCTGCTACCTTCTTCATTGTTTTAATCTGCGCCGAACCACCCACACGAGATACCGAAATACCTACGTTAATGGCAGGACGAATACCCGCGTTAAACAAGTTGGTTTCCAAGAAGATCTGACCGTCAGTAATAGAAATTACGTTGGTAGGAATATAAGCAGAAACGTCACCCGCTTGGGTTTCAATGATTGGAAGGGCTGTCAATGAACCACCACCTTTTACTTTATCTTTGATAGAAGGAGGAATATCGTTCATTTGCTGCGCAATGTCATCTGACTCATTCACTTTTGCAGCACGCTCTAACAAACGGCTGTGCAAGTAGAATACGTCTCCAGGATAAGCCTCACGACCAGGAGGACGACGAAGTAGTAGAGACACCTCACGGTAAGCTACCGCTTGCTTAGACAAGTCATCATAAATTACCAATGCAGGACGACCAGTGTCACGGAAGTACTCACCAATCGCAGCCCCAGTAAATGGAGCAAAGAACTGCATAGG
>DMXI01000288.1 GCA_003483885.1 Microscillaceae bacterium | reverse complement strand
CCAAATGTAAGCTTTGATGTGTCGTCAGGTATATTGGAGATCAGTGGAAGATCAATACCAGAGAACTCATATCAATTCTATGAACCCCTGCTGTCGTGGTTAGACAAGTACGCATCACAACCTCAGGGCACTACTGAACTAACCTTCAAATTGGATTACTTCAATACCAGTTCTTCTATGTATATTCTAGGTATTCTCAAAAAACTAGAAAAGTTATACCTCGCTGGTCATAAAGCTGAAGTAAAATGGTATTATGATATAGACGATGAGGATATGCTCCAAACAGGAGAAGATCTAAAGCAAATCGTTAAGCTACCTATTGAAATGGTAGAACTTGATGCAGAAGAAGATGAATAAAAGTTTATCCTTTATTTGCTTTTTCTTTATATAAACAATCCAAAAATAATAAGCCTGTAATTGAAGAGATTACAGGCTTATTGTTTTTTATGGCTTATGAAGTTAGTAAGCCTGTAACACAAAAATAGTGGGCTTCTTGTGCAGGTCTACCGTTGTGTTTTTCCACTCCTGAATTGTTTTAGTCGCAATGTAGGCATCATCGGCAGTTAGGTTTGAAGCTACACATAATTTGGTGTTCTTGCGACATTGTTGCTTAATTACCTCCAGCATTTGATTATTACGAAAAGGCGTTTCCATAAAAATCTGGGTCTGTTGTAAATTCAAAGAAAGCTTTTCTAACTGTTTAACCGCCTTGATTCGGTCTTGTTTATCAATAGGAAGGTATCCCTTAAAAGCAAACGATTGGCCATTGAGCCCTGAAGACATTAAGGCCAAAAAAATAGACGAGGGCCCTACTAAAGGTACTACTTTGACTCCTAATTTATGTCCTACATTTACTACCAACGCGCCTGGGTCGGCAATTCCAGGACAACCAGCCTCTGAAATAACTCCTACATCTTTTCCCTTCGCTAAGACCTGCGCATTTTTCTTGATTTCCTCCGCAGGTGTATGTTTATCAATGAGGTAAAATGTCAACCCCTCGATATTAATCCCCAGTTTGAGACTGCTAATAAACCTGCGTGCGGTACGTACATTTTCTACAAAAAAATACTCAATGCTCTTGATTTGTTGAATTGTATAATCAGGCAATACCTGATTTTGTGTATCAGGAGCCAATACCGTAGGAATCAAATAAATTGTGCCTTTTGCCATATTAACTTTGAATAAATTCCAGCAATGTATCCAGAAACTCTTGTGGCTTTTCGGCATGTACCCAGTGTCCAGCCTCTGCTACACTATGAATGACCGCATTCAAGAAGTAGCGTTGAATCACAGCTTCATCTCCATCTTTGATATAGTTGGAGCGCAATCCTCGAATAAATAATGTTGGCTTCTCAAATTCAAAATTTTCGGGCAATCCTACACTCATTTTATCGAGATTATCTCCTATTACCTGCAAGTTTATGCGCCAATCAAATTTCTTTGCACTTTCTTCTGCCTTGGGTCTATATAAGTTTTTCAGTAAAAATTGCCGAACACCGACTTCTTCTACATAGTTGGCTAGTTGTTCGTCGGCCTCCTTCCTCGAATTGATTTGTCCTAAATCCAGTGCTCTTAGCCCTGCCACAATTTGATCATGATGAATAGGATATGATTTGGGGGCGATATCTACCACTACGAGCTTTTGTATTTTGGAAGGATAATATCTTGCGGCATAGTTCATGGCAGTCTTCCCTCCCATAGAATGGCCTACCAAAATAAAATCGTCTAATTGATGAGTTTGCACAAACTTTAAAAGGTCTTCGGCCATCAATTGGTAATCCCAATCATTGCTCCAGGGAGAGCGTCCGTGGTTTCGTTGATCAATCAAATAAACTTTGTATTGCTCAGCAAGCTTACGCCCAAGGGTAAGCCAGTTATCTGATGAGCCAAATAACCCATGTAAAATAAGCAAAGGCTGCCCTTCGCCAAATGTTTTATAGTGTAACTCCATAATGTCTTTTTGTTGCAAATAATAAACGGCTAATCGCAGATATTAAACCCGTGACTGGTCGTTGGCTATTTGAGCCAATTTGCCAAAAATAGCAGAATGCCTCGAAATAAAAAAGCCCCCTTAAAAGGAGGCTTTCAAATTTAATCTATGTAAATCAGTTTGGATTCAGCAATATCTTAGTTAAAGATATAACGAACACCTAACTGCATTTGCCATCTTGAACTAAGGATACCAGTATCGTCAATATCAGACAATTGAGCCTTAGTTCTACGGTTGGTATACGTATAAGAAGGAACCAAATTACCTCCATTATCAGTGTAACCTTGGAAATTGATCAAGTTTACAGCATCAAAACCATAGTTTCTTCTACGTCCCCAGTTTTTGTTCAACATATTAGTGAAGTTGAAGATATCTAAGCTAAACTGTAAAGTGTTACGCTTGCCACCTACATTTACGAAGAATTCTTGCATAATTTTTATATCAAGAATATTTTCAAAAGGAGCACGTCCACCGTTACGCTCAGCCACTTTACCGCGGTTTTTGCTCAAATATGGATCGTCTTCAATGTACTGGTTCAAAGCAGTCCACTGCTCAGCCGCAGTAACTACGTTTCCATCATTATCTGTGTAGTCAACCAAGTTGATTTGGCTTGGATCAGCAGGAACGAAGATCAAGTCGTTGAACTGACGACCAGACAAGTCATTACCACCAGCAGATCTCAAGTTACCAAAGCTACTTGGTCCACGATTATATGTGTAAGAGAAACGACGACCAGACTGTCCATTATAGAATACAGACAAGGTAGTAGCGCCCAATTTAGCATACTCGATACGGTAAGAAGCAAAGATATTAACACGAGAACCTAAGTCAAAGTCAGAGAAACCAAGTACCAGGTCGTTACGATCAACTACCTCTACGTTTCTCCAGTTTGAAGAGTTCTGAGAAGAAGTACCATCAAACAATACTTTTGAACGACCAAAAGTATAAGAAGCACCAGCAGTCCATCCGTCAGCGAAAGGCTTAGTAATAGAAGCAGTCAAGTTATAAGAGTATCCTTTGTTAGTGTTGAATGCATACAACACACGGCCATAAGTAGCATCAATAGCAGCACCATTATATACAGGGCGAACAGTTCCATCAGGCTCAGTAAATGATTGTGTTGGACGTTCCACATTGATGTTACGGTAAGCAATAGAATTGATGTTTTTAGTATACAAACCTTCCAAAGTAGCAATCAAACCAAATGGCAACTGGTAGTCAACCGCTAAACTAGTACGGAATACCTGAGCAAATTTAAAGTTCTTTGCAAACAAGTCAATTTGAGGACCAGACTGAAAGCTAAAGCCATTTAGTTGTGAATTCACATATTGTTGATTCGGATTAGGATTAAATGGCAATGGATTACCATTAGATGTCAAAACTGGATCTGCAACACCTACCGAACTTAGGAATACCCCATTGTTAGAAAATGAACCACCTGGCCATACAAATGGTGCACGTCCAGTAAACAAACCTAAACCACCACGTATTTGGAAAGTACGGTCGCCACGAACGTCGTAGTTGAATCCTAATCTAGGAGAAAATAATAATTGAGCACTAGGATTAGTTCCAGCCTCGGTACCTTCTTCAATTCCCCAAACAGCCGCCATTGCAGGAAGCGAATTATTATTAAAGGTAGGGTTTGCTTCAGGAGAAGATAAGAAAGTAGGTACATCTAAACGTAAACCTCCAGTCAATTTCAACTTCTCACTTACCTGAAACTCATCCTGTACGTAGAAACCTAACTGCATCGCCTGAATTTTAGCCGCAACATCAGTAGCAGCATCACCTTGGGCAGCATCTTCACCTGGTCTCAAAACATAAGTACGTACATAAGAATCAGGCGTGTTACCTGCTACAAAATCAACAAATGAGTTGTAAGTATATACCCCAAAGTTTTCACGAACGAATAGGTTGTAAATGTTGTAGTATTCGTGGTGCATACCGAAAGTAAGCGTGTGCTTACCTTTGAAGTAGGTCAAGTTATCAGTGAAAGTCAATACATCTTGCTCTAGTACGTTACCAATAGAAAATGGCTCAGAACCAATGTTCAGCTGTGCTCTTCCACTTGTTCCGTTATCACGAATAACTACTCTTGGAAAAGGATTGCTTATAAAACCACGGTCATCACGTACAGTAGTGAAACCAATGATCATTTTGTTTGACAAGTTACTATTGAAGTTAGACTTCCACTCAACAGCAGATGAATTAGTAGTACTTGGGAAAAACTCAGCGTTGTTGCTGAAGTTGATGGTAGAGTTGGTACTTGGATTACGCTCAGTTTCTTCAGCATATGAAACACTGTGACGTAAAGTCAAGCTATTGTTCTTGTTCAAGTTGTAGTCTAATTTCAACAAGATTTTGTTACCTCTACGCTCACGCTTGTTATTCAAGAATTCTCCTGGATCATAGTTGTAGTTGTTGATAAAGAAATCTCTTACCTGCTGGATACCACCTTCGTTGAAGTTTCCAAGGTACCCCTGATCTAAATTATATGGTTGAGATTCCTCATCTCTTTGAACTTCAGCATTTAAGAAGAAAAATAATTTGTTTTTGATCAATGGACCACCAATACGCAATCCATAAGTAGTAGCATTAAAATTATCTAGTTGAGTTCTTTCAAAGTTTTCGTTATCGGTAGGGGTTCTTCCTGAAAGATTCTCATTACGAGTAAAGAAATAAGCAGAACCTTTGAATTCGTTGGTACCACTACGAGTTACCGCATTTACACCACCACCGGTGAAACCACCCAAAGTAACATCATAAGGAGAGATTACTACCTGAAATTGCTCAATCGCGTCAGGGCTAATTGGGCTCACACCAGTTTGACCACCATTAGTACCGCTACCAGACAAACCAAATACATCGTTGTTTACCGCTCCATCAATAAAGATAGAGTTGAAACGATTGTTTTGACCAGCAAAAGAAATAGCAGGGCCATCACCAGTTTCGCTTACCCCTGATTGAGGGTTCAAACGAAGATAATCAGTTAAGTTACGAGAAGCAGTTGGCAAAACGTTGATTTCTTCTTCGCCAATTTTAGTCTCAGTACCATTACGCTCTCCGTTCAAGATGTCACTCTTACGAGCCACTACCTGAACTTCGTTCAATTGAAGACCACCTTCTTTCATAACAAATTTGAAAGTTTTGGTACTTCCTAGCGCAAGGCTAAACCCTTGCTCTACTTGATCTTTAAAACCAACGTAGCTCACAGTAACTTTGTAAGGTCCTCCTACTCTCACTGATGGAAAGCGGAAACGACCATTTGTATTAGTCGCTGCTCCGTACTGAGTACCAGTGGGAAGGTGTACTGCTACAATCGTAGCCCCTGGTAGTCCAGCACCATTAGCATCGGTTACTATCCCGGCCATAGAGGCGGTAGTAGCTCCCTGAGCAAACAAATCATTTGCTCCAATAAATAGTGTCATTAGCAATGACAAAGTGAATAAAACTTTTTTCATAATCTGACGTTTAACATTCCTTTTGTGATATTAGCCGCAAATCTAAAGTATTTGATAGTTAGAAAAATGTATTCTAACATTAAATAATTGTTAAGGTAACGTTGTAGGGAATTCCTATGAATTTTTTGGTAATAGACTTGAAGTTTTCTAAGTTGGTGTGTTTTCAAGATAAATTATCATTGCACATTATGAAGAAACTATTTGATAATCAATACATTCCAAAACTTACCTTATGCCTTCTCACACTGTCGATAACAGGACAATTACTGGCTCAAAGGCACCAAGCCTTGTTCAAAAAGGTGGATAAAATTGTAGAAAAAAAATATAGCTATCTGGATAACTTGTATAAATACCTTCACAAAAACCCGGAAATCTCTTTTCAGGAAAAGAACACAGCCAAGCGTGTGGCCCAAGAATTAAAAAAGTTGGGCTTCGAAGTAACCGAAAATTTTGGTGGGTTTGGGGTAGTAGGTGTTTTCAAGAATGGCAAAGGCCCCACAATTATGGTAAGAGCTGATATGGATGCTTTGCCTGTAAAAGAGTTGACAGGATTGCCTTATGCCAGCACCAAAACTACCAAAGACGATTTAGGCAATGAAGTACCTGTAATGCATGCTTGTGGTCACGATATACATATGTCGGTAATGGTGGGCACTGCTCAGGCATTGGTGGCACTCAAATCTAGCTGGAAAGGAACACTATTATTTATAGGGCAACCTGCCGAAGAAAGAAGTGGTGGCGCTATTGCGATGCTCAAAGAGGGTCTCTTCAAGAAATTCCCCCTCCCTGACTATGCCTTGTCGATGCATTCGTCGGCTACTATAGCGGCTGGCAAGGTCGGCTACAGAGAAGGAGCAGCCTTGGCCAATGTAGATATGGTTGATATTTTTGTATATGGAGAAGGCGGCCATGGGGCTTATCCTCATACAACCAAAGATCCCATTGTGCTGGCTTCTCGTATAGTGATGTCATTACAAACTATAGTAAGCCGGGTTATTTCTCCTTTTGAGCCTGCAGTGGTTACCGTGGGAGCTATTCATGCTGGTACCAAACACAACATTATTCCAGGAGAGGCTCATTTACAACTTACTTTACGCTCTTACACTGATGAAGTAAGAAACAAGACCATTGCTGTTATTAAAAGAATGGTCAAGCATGTAGCTCTTTCGGCAGGAATACCTGAAAATAAATTGCCTAAGGTAAAAATAAGAGCTGAATATACTCCGGTAACAATGAATAATGTCAAACTTACCCGTCGCCTGAAAAAAGTAGCCGAAAATATGATCGGAAAAGAAAACGTGAGTGATACACCCGCAGTGATGGCCGGGGAAGACTTTGGCCGCTTTGGGCGAACCGATGCCAAAATCCCGATTTGCTTGTATTGGGTAGGCACAGTAGATCCTAAAAAACTAGCCGAATATAAAAAAGCCAACAAGCAATTACCCTCTTTACATTCTGCTTACTTTTCTCCAGTACCTGAACCATCTATTAAGGCTGGGGTAAAAACAATGACAGCATCAGTGTTAAATTTATTGTTGAATAAATAGTTTATCGCGAATCACAAAAATTCAATCCATGTCAGAACTCAACGAAGATCAATTAAAAGAAATCGCTACCCAACTTAGTCATCCTAATGGGCAGGAAGGCATTGAAATGGGTAATAGGATGAACAGAACCAATATTCCGATGACATTGGATACTTTGGAGCTGTTGAATTTACAAGACCAGGAGGTATTGCTCGAGTTGGGCCACGGAAATTGTGGGCATTTAAGTAAAATCTTAAAAATTGCCCAAGTCGCCTACTACGGACTCGATATCTCAGAAACGATGCGTGATGAGGCCACCAAACTCAATGAAGCACTTTTTAACGATCATCAAATTAGCTTTTCTCTTTATGATGGGGAGAAAATCCCTTTTGAAGATCAGTTGTTTGACAAAGTGATGACTGTAAATACGCTTTATTTTTGGAAAAAACCCACTGAGCTACTCAATGAAATCTATCGGGTTTTGAAACCAGGAGGCAAATGCTTGATCACATTTGCTCAAAAAGACTTTATGGAAAAGCTACCTTTTGTAAAGCATCGTTTCAAACTCTATGATCATCAAAAAGTAAAGGAATTGGTGGATGCTACTCCTTTTCGAATTTTACAAACGGACGAAAGAAGTGATAAAACCGAGGTGAAATCTGGAGGAATGATGGAAAGACATTACTCAATTGTGACTTTAGAGAAATAATTGATTGGTACACTACCCGATAACCTCTACCATTGATCACAAGGTTTTGTTATCGGGCAGTGTTACTTTACTTCTTCTTCAAGACTTTGTGATAGTATTTGTTATCAGCTACATCTGATTTCCAATCCCATTCGTCTCGACAAAAATTACGAAATGCCTCTGAATCAAGCAATATCTCCTCTTTTACCGCCATACTAAACATCTCAATAATGTCGTCATAGGCTTCGAGGTAAGACTCAGGGCAATGTTCATCCAACTCCTCCAGTTCTTTTGGAAAATTGGTTTGGGTAGCAACATCTATATTCTTGATTGCTTTTGCAAGATCTTGCTGCCAAAGAGTAATGGCCTCTTGAAACTCGCGTTGATGTTTTTCCCGATTTTTTTTCAAACGTTCAATCAAATCGGCTTTTTTTACGGTTACTTCTACTTTGATGCGACCGTATTCTTTTCTAAATGCCATAGTGTTCAATAATTTAAGTTGATCAATAATAATATACTGTTGTTGGGTTATAACATTCACCAATCAAACAAGAGCAATTATTGGTGCCCTTTCGCAATTGGCGATTTACCCAAACCTCAAAGCTACAAAAAATAAACGGCTATTAAACAGCATATCCGCTATTTAGAATGCTTATGATTTGAAAGAGATACCAAGAGTGTCGGGTATCAGTCCTTCCGCTTTTATAGAGTCGTGATTTATTAATCAGATAAAACTTTTCCTTTCCTAGGCAAAATTGATACTTTTGCGCAATTGTAGCAATGCTGTTGTTATAATATAGCTTTTGGGCTACTTCAAATCTTGATCTAAAAATCCAACATGATATCTGTATCGAATTTATCCCTTCGCTTCGGAAAGCGTACTTTGTTTGAAGAAGTAAATGTAAAATTCACTCCTGGCAATTGTTATGGGGTAATTGGTGCCAATGGTGCCGGTAAGTCTACTTTTTTAAAAATATTATCGGGAGATGTAGACCCTACTACTGGTCATGTAGAAATAACTCCCGGTGAACGAATGGCGGTTTTGAAACAAAACCACTTTGAGTTTGACGAATTCCAAGTATTAGAAACTGTGATTATGGGGCACAACACGCTCTATAGTATCATGAAAGAAAAAGATGCCATTTATGCCAAGCCAGATTTTAGCGAAGCAGATGGTATGCGTGCCTCAGAGCTGGAAGCAGAGTTTGCCGAAATGGATGGCTGGAATGCCGAAAGTGATGCCGCAGGTTTATTGAGCGGTTTGGGAATAAAAGAAGAGCTCCACGAAAAAACAATGGCCGAGCTGAATGGTGGCGATAAAGTAAAGGTGTTGCTGGCTCAGGCACTATTTGGTAACCCTGATTTGTTAATTCTTGACGAACCTACCAACGACTTGGATGTGCATACCATTGCTTGGTTGGAAGACTTCCTGATTGATTTTAAAAACACCGTGATTGTGGTATCTCACGATCGCCACTTCTTAGATACAGTATGTACCCACATTGCCGATATTGACTTTAGCAAGATCAACTTGCACACGGGTAACTATAGTTTCTGGTATCAGTCGA
>DMXI01000459.1 GCA_003483885.1 Microscillaceae bacterium | reverse complement strand
AACACCACTCGTTCAAAAAACGATAACAGCAGATGGTAGTGTGGGTCAAAGTGTATTTGAATGTACTCGCCAGCCTCTGTATGGATGAAAGTTTCTAATTGCTGAAATAAATTCTTTTCAGCCGATTTATCCAGACGTTTTTTGATCACAAATTTATGCACAGTTTGTTGTAAAACCTTTCTGTATTTTTTTGATACAAAAAGTTTTTGAGGATCGACCATTAACAGTTCTTGTTGGATGGATTCGCTCATAGTTAAAGTATAGTTGGGTTGTCAGTTACGAGATTCTATTTTTCAGATACGAAAGCCAAAATGGCTACATTAGTAGTATATACTACCTACCCTGATTGAATGGAGATAAATTGTTAAAGAATTTACATGTTACTATTATTTGTTAACCTTTAATACTAAAAAAAGGTTAAAGGTCTCCGAAATTTTATTTGTTTTATTTTTTTGGATAAAAACGTCTGTTTACGAAGTTGAAATGACGTATGTAAGCGTTTTTTAGGCATGGCATATTCCTATGAGTTTTGGTAAGCATAATTCCCTATGTATAAAAAGTTAATTTCTCAATATCTTATTACTTAGTAGCGAAACTCCTCCAATGGTTAGCATCAAAACCTCATTTTTGCGCTAAGTGTTACGTCTACAAAAAATGACTTGATCAGAAAATAAGGACGAGGTTTTTCTATTTTATACTAAAAATCAAGATGACTTCTTTGATAATTAATTGCTTATTTGAAATACTTTGAGAAAATTTACCAGAGTGTAAATTATTATGAGAATACTGCCACAAAGAAGTTATTACTATATATTGATTGGATTATTGTTAGGGTTGACTGGTTGTGGAAAGCACCAAATCAAGCCTAAACTAGTATCTGGAAAGTTGGACTTGACCTCTTATCATTTTGAGAAATCAGGCCTAGTACAGCTAAATGGAGAATGGGAGTTTTATTGGCAAAACTTTTATGTGCTGGAAGACTTTCAAAAAACTTCCCCTCAACTATCAGGATTGATTGAAGTGCCCCAAAGCTGGAATAGTTTTAAATATCAACCGCCCAAAACAAAAGGTAGAAAACCAAGCAGCAAGCAAATGATGGGAACAGCGATAGGAGGGAAGGGATATGCCACTTATCGGTGTATGATCAGCTTACCTCATAAAAACATGCGCCTTGCGTTGAAAATACCCCCTATTAGTACTGCTTACAAATTATATGTAGGAAAACAATTGATGTCATCTACTGGGGGCATCGGAAAGTCTAAACAGGCAGAAGTACCAGACCATTATCCCAGCATCATAGAGCTAACCAATCATTCGCATCAGTTAGAACTCATTCTACAAGTATCTAACCATCATCATACTAAAGGAGGGATCAGATATCCATTACGACTTGGGTTAAAATCCCAGATTAGTCAACATCAAAAAGGGATAAATATTATTACATTTTTCCTGATAGGTAGCATACTGATCATGGCCTTACATCATATCGGGATTTATTGGACAAGAAGAAAAAGCGACTCAACGCTCTATTTTGGCCTTATTTGCTTGGCTTCTGTATTTCGCCTACTGATTATAGATGAGTATTTTATCAAAGATTTTTATTATTTCAGTTGGGCCACCACGCTGCGTCTTGAATATCTTACGATGAATGCAGCCGTGATACCAATGGTTTTGATGTTAAACAAGCTGTTTCCAAAAGAAATAAGCAAATGGTTTGTAAACACATTGGCTGTTATATTTTCCTTACTTACTGTGCTAGTGTTGTTGCTTCCCCCTGAGTTATTTGCCCAAACCTTACCTATTTCACAGATAGTGATTCTGTTAGGAGGGCTTTACACTTTTGTAAGAGTAATTCAGAGTGTTTTACGGCAAAGAGAGGGCGCTTTGTTATATATGATAGGGTACACATTTTTTTTGATCAGTATCATCAACGATGTTCTGTATAATCAAGATGTGATCAATACTGGTAATTTCTTTGCGGTTGGTGTATTTGCGTTTATCTTTTTTCAGGCGCTGTTATTAGCCCGCCGTTTTTCAAAAGCGTTTCAGCGTGCCGAGCGTTTTTCAAGCGAATTGAATTATACAAATCGAAACCTTGAGAGATTAGTAGAAGTACGTACAAAAGATTTAAAGGAAAGTAATACCAAACTCAATGAATATTTGGTAGAACTGGATGCTATTAACGAAAAATTGATGGAGTTGGATAGGTTTAAACAACAAATGATGGGAATGATTGTACATGATCTCAAAAATCCCCTCAACTCTATCATCGGTTTATCTAGTCAGCAGCAAGATCCTCGTTTTTTTGAAAATATTCACCAGTCCGGCCAGAGAATGTATCACTTGGTGATGAACATTCTGGATGTGCAAAAGTTTGAAGAGAGCAAAATGCAACTTCAGATAAAGGATGTATTGCTGGAGGAAATAGTAAACGAAGCAGTGCAACAGACCAATTATGTAATACAAGAAAAACAACACCAGGTCATATTACATTTGTTGCCTGATACAGTGATTAAAGCTGATCGAGAAATCTCTACTCGGGTATTGATTAATTTATTGACGAATGCAGCTAAGTATACACCCTATGGAGGGCAAATTGATATTTTTGTAGAGGATGAATCAGCGTTTTATAAAGTACTTGTGAAAGATTCAGGAGTGGGTATTCCTAAAGAGCAACTTGAGAAAATATTTGATAAATTTCATCAAGTAACTCAAAAAAAATTAGGACGCACTCGTTCTACTGGCTTAGGCTTAACTTTCTGTAAGTTGGCCATAGAAGCGCAAGAAGGAACTATAGGCGTATCCTCAGAACGTAATAAAGGAGCTACTTTTTGGTTTACGATTCCAAAAGGAAAGCTCACCTCATTGGATGCTCAAAATGATACACCTCACGAGGGGCGGCTTGATAAACCTACCATATTACAAACCCTGAGTGACAGAGAGAAAGACTTACTTTTTCCTGTAATTCAAAAGATTGCTGGATTAGAAATTTATCAAACCAGTAAAATCAAAGAGGCTTTAATGATGCTAAAAGATAGCGATAGTGAACGGATTCAATATTGGATCAATGAAATTGAAGATACTCTTTTTGCCCATAATGAGCAACGACTGCAAGCGCTCCTCAATATCATTGATCGTTAGGTAAAGTGTTGAAAAACAGTTGCTTACCAAATTCTAAAGTCTACACTCAGATTTTCTACTCTTGAGGTAGGTTGTTGTTTTCCATTGGTTACCTTAGGCACTTGAGTCTTTAGATACTTTTGCAACTCCGACAACATCACTTTACCGTCGTTGTTCAAGTCGGCCTCTTTGTTTTTCATCCCAGAAAGCAAACAATACGTAAATACGCCATTTTTCCAGAGGTTGCCTTCCAGTGCATACTCCATACCTCCTGCGGCCGAAATAACGGTAGCCCCAGAGTTGCGGCGTAAATCCGCAAACATTTTTTTCATCAAATCAAAAGAATTGCCCAAACCAACTTGTTTATAATCGGCCACATCAAAATCAAAATCGTCCGAGTTTTTCTGGCTTGATTCTTTTGGGGTCGTTTTTGTTTTGCCCTGGCCAGTTTTGGTAAATCCTCGGGCACTGATAGTTCCTACGTTGGTATTATTTTTAAATTCCTGACGATCTTGCTTATCTATTTCTCCCGAATGACAGGCATCAATCATCAGTACTTTATTACGAGCTGGAATACCATCCAACAAACCTTCCAAATCTTCATAAGGCAAACCTTTTTCTGAGGGATTCCTAAAGTTGACATCATGCATAGCCAGGTAATAATCCAGCTTTTCGTCTAACAGACCATGACTGGCAATAAACACGATGACTCGATCATCTACTCGAGTAGTATTGAGTCGTTGTTTTAGTTTTTTTATGTTTACAGTTGTGGCATTTTTATCAAATAAAGTGTCTACGATTATCTGAGTATATTGCGCCTTTTTTTGTAACAAAGCCTTTACTACATCCTGCGCATCTTTGCGGGCGTAATTGAGGTTCATTTTCTTGGTTTTATATTTTGAAATACCCAGCGCAATTACATATAAGTTTGGCGTTACTTTTTGTCCGTCATAGTTGATTTCAAAGGTTTCTTGTAGCGATTCTACCCCTTTGTCATTCATGACAGAAACCTGGATTTTGTTTAAGCCATTCGATAGTTCCAAGGTCATTTTCTGTTCCAGGTTTTGAGAACGTCTACGGCTCAAGTCTATACCCTTGATGCCATTAATAGGTGTGTCGTTGACATAAACATGGAGCCGATCCAATGTATACTTGGTATCTTCGGCCTTTATTTTAAACAAGAGTTGTTTTTTAGATGTGTTTACTGGAAGTTTTCGGGTAAGTAAACGAACGGTAGGTAAGTGAAAGTCCTTATTAAACCGAGATTCATTGAAACCCAGTTTTTGCAAACGTTTTTGGTAGGCTCTCTTATATGCTTTAATGACTTTTTTACTGGCATACCCAATTTTTTGAAGCACCAAATCAGGGCGATTGTATTGTAAGTCAAATTGCTCAAATGGAAAAACTTTGTCTTTCACTCTAAAGGCTACTCCCTTCAACCCTCCCTTGGTAGTCATATAGTACAGCTCAGGCGTAGTAATGATAAAATCTTCATTGTCAAGTGCGTGTAAAGTAGCTACTAACTTTCCGGTTTTTACATCCCAGAGTTTAAGACTGGTATCTTCGCTGCCACTGACCAACAAACGATTGTCATAACTAAAGTGTAGGGCATTTACCACATCAGTATGACTTTTCAAAGTATGTACAACATTGAAGGTAGTAGCGTTTAGGAGCTTGATGTCATCGCCGTGAGCAATGGCGAGTAATTGACCATCTAGACTAAAAGTTGGCGCTTGTATATTGTTTCCCTTCAATCGTTTAAGAAGAGCCCCAGTAGTAGCATCACGTAGCGAGACACCAAAATCGCGGGTGGCCAAGGTTTTACCGTCTGGACTTACTGCTATTTCCCAAATATACCCATCTGGCTTCAAGGCAGGCAATTCTTTCAATGTTTTGGCATCCCAACGCTTGATCTCTTTATAACCACCAGCGTAATAAATGTTTCCTTGGGGAGATACTGCGATGCTTCGAGTCATATTGCGAGCACGGCCCAAGTTTCCGTTAGACGTTCCCGTTTTGGCATCCCACAGTAAAGCCGAGCCACTATTATGCAAGATATTTTTTCCATCAGGTGTCAGTACGATGTTACGCCTTTCGTGAGACCCCTTCATAATGCGTTTGATCATTTTGCCATCTGTAGTACGCCAGGCATAAATTCGCCCCTGAATGCCATTATACAAAATCTTATCATCGTTACTAAAAGCTACCGTAGAAGTAATGTCTCCCCGTTTGCTATAAGCTCCTTCTACGAAGTTTTTAAAGCCTCCTCCACCATTGATTTCCCACACTCGAGTAGGTCGTTGATAGTTGCCACTGGCAATTTTAAAGTTGTTATGGCTAAACTGAACCGAAGTAATCTGCCCTGGGTAACCTTTTAAACTTCTGATAAAACGCCCGGTTTGAGTATAATACAAATTAATCAGGTACTTTTCTGAGGTGCTTTGACCAGCTACAGCAAAGGTTTGATTGGTAATGTTAAAGGCAATGCTACTATATCCAAATATTGCGTCCTTGACCGAATAAATGGGCTTTCCGGTCTTCATATCTTGAATTGACCATTTGCTGGCACAAGCCGAATACACATACTTTTTATCTGGACTAAACCCGCAAGGGCAGGGGTAGCCATGACCCGCATTCTCGAAGCTACTTTCTATTTTCCCAGTTTTGATATTGCGGCCCAATACCATTCCAAGAGGACCAGTATTGTATAAAATTTTTCCATTTTTGCTAAACATCAAGGCTGTCGCGTAACTTTTGCTGCCTTTCAAATCAAAATGTTTAATTACTTTGAAAGTGCGTGCATCCCACAAAAATATGTCACCTCCACTTCCAGAGCGTCCCGAACCTGTGGCAAATATTTTTTGATTTGGAGAAAGTGCAATGGCATTTACACTATGTTTCAACAGCATTTCTTCGGAGCGCTTTCTGCTATCGTTTCGTTTAAATAGTAATTTTTTAGTGTTTACGTCCCAAACTTTCATTTCCCGATAAGAGCCAGAGTACAAACGCTTACCATCTTTACTAAATTTAAGTACTGTAATATGGCTGCCATGGGCTTTTTTAAACGTATGGAGTTTCTTTCCAGTAACCCAATCCCAAAAAATAATACTGCCATCGTATCGGTCTCCACCACTTGCCAGTATCTTACCATCAGGACTAAATGCTAACTTTCTAACCCCTCTCTTGTGGCCACGCATCGTTCTAAACTCTTTGCCCGTAGTCAAATCCCAAACTTTGAGACTTTTATCTTCAGAGGCACTGGCGAGGTGTTTACCATCAGGGCTAAATATAATGTGATTAATTTTTTTATAATGCCCGGTTTGTACCACTAGCTCAGCTTTTTGGGCAAAACCTACCGAACAAATATATATACACCCGATGCTTACAATAAAAGAAATAGATAAATGTAGGTTATTCCACATAAATGATTCAATTAGTTAGTATTGGTAATAATATGATAGCTCAAGTTAAAGCAAAATGTAGGGAGTTCATAATGAGTAGATGTGCAAGAATAAAACAGGGTACAAAAATTGCACAAGGTGCGTTGATTGATTCCTTCACATATAGAAGCCGAGATGACTTCATAAATAAAGACGATTTTCAGGAGAGAGATTTTGTAGGTTTTGAGAACTCCCAGAATTATTCTAATTTTAGCAACATTCCATAAAGCACGAAAAGCTTATTTTAGTGAATCTAAATTTTTTTAAATATCAGACAGGATTACTTTGCCTATGGGCGACATTGAGCCTATTGGCCAGTCAACCATTACGAGGGCAAGACACCTCCTTGGTTTCTCTGATTGACATAGATAACGAATACCCAATTAATAAAGGAGTATTACAAGTCTTACCAGATCCCCAAGGTAAGTTTACCATTCAGCAGGTCTCCTCTGCTGGTTTTCAACAAAAGTTTAGCAGCAACGCCAAAATCAACGACGATGTGCCAGTATATTGGGTGAAGCTTTCTACCCAAGCTACTTTGCAACACGAAAAAGACTGGGTAATGGGGTTTGAACCCTGGGATTCTATTAAGCTCTATTATCGAAACCCGAAATACAAAGACTTCAACGAAAATGATATCAAGAAAACCGGCGCTAGTTTGCCCATGAGCAAGCGAGATGTAAAGCTGAGCCTGGACCGAGAGCACCCTTTTCTTACTTTGCCTATCATTAACAACACCCGACAAACGTTTTATATCCGGTTGGCTGGTGCACCACATTTTAGCCATCAGATCGCTCCTAAGCTTTATTCCAGAGCCTACATATTGGAGAAAAAACGGAGTGAAAAATATATACAAGGGTTGCACCTTGGGTTTATACTCACGATGGTGCTGTATAATTTACTGATTTTTATTTCAGTGAGGGACTATAGCTACCTCTACTACGTGATGTACCTGTTGTGTTTGGGGACTATATTTATGACCAATGATGGCGATGGTATTGAACTGCTCTGGCAAGAGTTTCCCTGGCTTGATACACATCTGCCTTATTTTTTATTACCTCTGGTCTTAATCTTTAATACCTCTTTTACCCGAACCTATTTAAACACCCGCATTAACAGCCCCAATGCTGATCGAGTACTTAAGTTGATGATTGGCTTAATGATCACATTATTGGGAGGTATCATCACCTTTACCCTTACCCAGCAGGGGAGTGTTTACATTCGCCAATACTATTACATTTATTATGCATTAGTAGCCGTGGTGATTACCATCAATACCATTGTGGCTTTCAATTGCATCAAAATAGGTTTTCGTCCTGCCCGATATTATCTATTTGCCAACATATTTTTGTTTATCAGTATCGGTATTGCTTTGCTGTATTTCTGGCGAGGGAGCATCTGGAACGGGCAAATTGCGCTACAAATAGGATCTGCTTTTGAAGCTATTTTGTTTTCTTTAGGTTTGGCCGACCGTATCAATACTCTCAAGCGAGACAAAGAGTTGGCCAATGATCGCATCATACGACAGTTGCGGGAAAACCAGGAAATTCTAAAAGAAAACCAAGCGATAAAAGACCAAGCCAACGAGGAGCTATCTCGTAAGGTGAGGGAACGTACTGCAGAGTTGGTAGAGAGAAACAAAGAAATTGAAATTAAAAATAAAAATATCACGGATAGCATACGCTATGCAAAAACTATCCAACGGGCTATTTTGCCCAATACCGAAAAACTTTGTCAGGTATTCAATAATTACTTTTTGGTATACTTACCCAAAGACATCGTTTCTGGGGATTTTTATTGGTTAAGGCATTTTGCTGATGAGCAGCAAACTTTTATTGCCGTAGGAGATTGTACTGGGCACGGAGTACCAGCGGCATTTATGTCTTTGATTGGCACTGCCACGCTCAACGAAACCGTAAACCAAAAAAAGGTCTATAACCCAGCCGATATTTTAGGGCATGTACACGAAAGCATTCGTGTTTCTTTGCAGCAAGCGGATGGTAAAAATGAAGATGGCATTGATATTGGTTTATGTTTGATAGAAAAAGACCCCGAAAGTGGAGAGAAGCGAAAAATTACTTACGCTGGAGCCAAAAGAAATTTGTATTGTGTAACCAAACAAGCCCGTGAACTGATTGAGGTCAAAGGAGATCGTAAATCGGTAGGAGGTATGCAAAAAGAAGAAAAACGAAAGTTCAATAATCATGTGGCTCATTTCAACGAAGGCGACATGTTGTACCTGACCTCGGATGGTTATACTGACCAAAATGGGGATGGACGTAAAAAGTATGGTAAACTTCGTTTTCTGCAAACCTTAACCGACATGTCTTTGTTGAGTTTGTCAGAACAGCGTAAAGAGTTGGTTCAGGAATTAAGAGAACACCAGGGTGATGCACCCCAACGAGATGATATTACGATTCTTGGAGTAAGGTTGTAAACCTGCAATACAAAATTTCGTCATTTTTTTGACAAAAAACTCTGATGCAAGTAAAATTTATTTAAATTGCACGTATTCCTTTGGAAAACTGATCATACATTTTAACAAATGTAGAAATCATTTTTAGAAGGAGATTTAATCAACTTGCCAAATAATATTTGTTTTATTTTTGGTGATAGCGATTAAATTTTTAATTTAAAGTCAGTCTTTTTTTAAACCTTTTAGCTTTTCAACTTTGGCGGGTAAATTTCTTAAATTGTACCCCAAAACTTTTTAAGTCAAAGCTGATATGAGTGACAAATTAAATTTATTTGATTACTGTACGGATATGGATGAACAAGGTATCATCCTATCTTTCAAAGGCACTATATCACAAGAAATTCTTGCGGATGTAGGTGTTAACCTTAGAACTAAGTTTGAATCTCACAATATAAGCCGTAAAACTTTTGCGATTTTTGT
>DMXI01000287.1 GCA_003483885.1 Microscillaceae bacterium | reverse complement strand
CCGTTTTGCTGGCTCCCAGGTATATTTCGTTGAAGGTACCCAAGGTTTGACTTTTACTGGTGGTAGTAGCCACCAACACCCCATTGCGGTAAATCTTCATCTCATCGGAGGTGGAATCTTTGGTAAAAGCCCAATGCACCCAGATAGTGGTATTATAATCTGCTAAATTCACCGTAGAAGAAGCGGAATCAGTACTGCTGGCATCTCCAGCCTCAAAGCTTACCATACCTGTAGAGGGATATTTAACCTCGATGGTTTTGGTGCCTGCGGTATTCTGAGCGTGTAGTACCGTCAGGTTAGACATCGTAGTAAGCGAACTATCGCCTTGTGCCCAAAAACTAATGGTAAGATTATCACTACTCAAATCGAGGGTGGTAGAAGCAATACTGACATAATCATTGGTTCCATCTAACTGCAATACCCGACCAAACCTGGTGTCTGTTACAATTGTAGGAGATCCGGTTAAAGTACCAGCCAAACTACTCCCCGAAGTATAGTTAGTCACAGCAGTAGTGCTATCATCGTTGAGTGGCCAATAAGCCAATAAGTTTTGATTGATTATGCTCATAAGTATAAAACTATAATGATGTTAAAAAATTTGTGAATAAACTAGTACTTAGTCAAGGCTAAATTTAGGGATATCTTTGCAGCATAACTTTGTACTTCTTTGTTGCTAAAAATTCACTTAGCTACGGCTATGCTCGTTTTTAGCGCCTTGAATTACCTTGTTATGCTACTAAACCTTATCCCCTATTCAACACTTGACTAAGTACTAGATAGCCTCAGCAAAGACTTGTTTTATTTTTTCTGGTGATTGTTTTTGTGTTGATGACTCTTGCAACTGAGGCTCAGCTTGCTGATGAATTTGCGACACCAGTTGATTTACTTCTCCATAAGGCATATGATCTAAAGCCTTCAGAATAATGTTCACTTGTTCCAGTGACAGGTTTAATTGTATTTGAGGCATTTTTTTGAGTTTTAAAGTAGACTGAGTTTATAGGTATTGGTGAGAATATTAATGTTGCTGGTTTCATATTGCCACGCAATCAAACTCAATAAGTATTCAATTTTTCTCTCAAAATGAATCGCTCGATACCTGACAGGCTTTTATTACCTATCTGGTATCTTTGCAAGCATTTCTTGTAGTAGTCTATGCCTGGTAAGCGATTCTTTTATCCCTATTTTCCAGGGTTAATTTTAAGGGTTCTCTATCCCAGGACTAGGAGTAAGCGTAAGCCAACCATCCCGCAATATTAATGAAGTGTCAAAGCCTATGGAGGTAATACTTTGCTGAATAGTTGGTCGTTCAAGCAACGTATTAATATTAGGCAAGTCGTTGTCATAAATTACGGGCAACTCTTGAACTCGCCTTTCAGTAACTGGTACCACATAAGCTATAGCCGAAGGTGTTTTAATAAATCCATTGGCAACCAAATGTTCCCAAATGGCAATGCCATTGGTTCGCCCAAATTGATGCACAAAACTCCCTTTACCGCCTACGATTTTGGCTCCTTCAAACGTTTGTATTGTATCGTTTAACAAACGCTGAACAGCTAGCAGATTTCCTGTTGTATTTATCCCAGCAGGTGTGGCAGGCAATGTAATAAGGGACTTTGCCAGATTGGTACGGTAGCCTGTTTGATTGGTGATAATCCACCCTTTGTCCTGAAGTTCTTGCCAGATCAACTGTCCTTTGGTATCCTCATCTACATTGTTAAAAGCAGTAATAAATACCTGTTGGGTGAGGGGGCTCACAGTAGTTTCTAGATAGTTAACCAATAAAGCATTGATTTGCACCTGGGAGGCCGAAAGCCCCCTGAGCACTGAATTGTTCAATGCATTGGTCTTATTAGCTGCTGTTACTGTGGCATGTGCTCTGGCACCGCCCGTCAGACGCCCAGAAGCAAGTAGCGCATTCCAGGCATCAATGGCGGTATTGGTTTGGGCAGGTGTAGGATTGCTTGGGTACAATCCATTGATAAATGCTTGCTGGGTTATCTTTTGCTTATTCAATAATACGCTATTGATGGTTGCCAGTGCTACCCCCGCAGGCAAAGTAGGGGTATTGGATGCCACAACAGTAGCATCATTTCCTAAAATCAACCTTTTGGAAGTTATAAGGGCGTTCCAAACAGCGGTTGCTTCGGCATTGTCTGCGGTGCTGATGGCAAACAAATAGGCGTCAATAAATGCCTGTTGGGTAATACTGGTTTCGCTACCCAGCAAAGTGTCGATCAGTGTGCTATGGGCATCGTTTGGCAAAGTAGGGGTATTGGATGCTACAATAGTGGCGCTTTCCCGAATGGGGTTTATCAGATAGCTGGCAGTAATCAAAGCATTCCAGGCCCCAATCGCACCCGCAAAACCCGAAGGTTTAATGGTAGCAACATACCCCTCTATAAATGCTTTTTGCTCAATGGCTCCAGTAGTAGGTAGCAAGGTATTGATTTGTGTCAATATGGCCTTGGTTTCCGCAGATAACATCGGGCGATTGGCGCTCTCTGCCGCAACAGCCATCGCATTTTCTCTTGTTACACTTGTGAGCCGCTTCGAAGTAATCAATGCCTCCCAAACTGACAAAATTTCATCAATTGTAGCATTGGTTGCAACTGTTCGATAAGCAGTAGTAAAGGCTGAGCGGGTCAGAGTTGCTTGGGTTGTCAACAAAGTATTGAGTTGAGTTAAGTCTATTTGAGCATCATCAGGTATAGCAGGGTCATTCGTATTGGCGATTCTTACAACTATGCTTGCCTCTTCTCTGATCACGTTGGTTAATCTACCAGCGGTAATTAAAACCTCCCACACCGCAATTATATTATCCAGAGTAGCAGTGCTTACAAACTCACGGTAACCCATAACAAACCCTGAGCGGGTTAGCGTAGACCGGTTGGCCAGTAAAGTATTTACCTGTGTTTGATTGATTAGAATATTAGCAGGTAATGTTGGGGTATTGGTATCAGAAACAGCCGCTACAGTAGCGCTTTGTTTGGTTACCGCGGTGAGGCGACCTGAACTGATTAAAGCCTCCCAAACAGGAATAACCTCCTGAAGTCTGGCTCCAGTTACCATTCCCCGATAAGCAGTTACAAACGCCGAGCGAGTCAAAGCAGTAGCATCAGTCAATAAACTATTGAGCTGAGTTAAATCTATTTGAGCACCCATAGGTATATCAGGGTCATTTGTATCAACTATTCTTGCCGCTATGCTTGCTTCTTCTCTAATCACATTGGTTAACCGATTTGAGGTAATCAACGCTTCCCACACCTCAATAATGTTATCAACTGTAGCATTGCCTACAAATTTACGATAATTTGTAATGAAATCTGAGCGGGTCAACATCATGGCATTGGCTAATAACACATTGAGTTGATCTAGCCTTATCTGAGCATCATTTGGCAAGGCAGGATCATTGGTAATAGCAACTCTTGGTGTGATACTGGCTTCTTCCTGAACTACATTAGTTAACCTACCCGAAGCAATCAAGGCTTCCCAAACATCAATGATTTCATCAAAAGTAGCCCCATTAATGATATCGCGGTAATCAGTAATAAAAGTTGTTCGCGACTTTTGAGTCAATAAAGTATTGACCTGCATCAAATCTACCTGGGCATTATCGTCCAAATCCGGATCATTACCTGTAATACGTGAAGCCACGGTAGCAGTTCCTCCAGTTACCCCCGTCAATCTGCCCGAGGCAACCAAAGCCTGCCACACCGCCATCGCCTCCGTATCGTCAGATCCAGAAATAGCGGCCTTGTAATTGGTAACAAACATAGTCTGAGTTAACGTGGTTTTGCCCATCAGTAATGCATTGACTTCCGATAACATAGCTTGAGTTCCCTCAGGTAAAGCAGGGTCATTACTTACTACTCGCGCCACTATTGAAGCATTTACTGAAGTAACATTAGTTAACCTACCCGAAGCAACTAAGGCTTCCCATACTCCGATTATTTCGTGCAGGGTGGCATTGTTTACAATGGTACCATAAGCTGTAATAAATGCCTTACGGGTTAAAGTAGATTGGGTGGTTAATAAAGTGTTGAGCTGATTTGGCATTATCTGAGCACCATTTGGCAAAGAAGCATCATTTATTCCAGTTATCCGGGCAGCTATCCCTGCCTCTTCTCTAACTACCCCAGTCAATCTTTGGGAAGTAATCAAGGCTTCCCAAACTCCGATTACTTCATTCAGAGTAGCATTTCTAATAACCTCTCTATAATTCGCAATAAACCTTTCTCTGGTGAGGTTTAATTCATTTATCAGCATATCATTAACCTGAATCAAGGTTGCCTGAGTACCCATCGGCAAAGCAGGATCATTATTGCCTTCTATTCTGGTGGCGATGGTGGCGCTTTCTCTGGTTACATTGGTTAACCTTTCTGAAGCGATCAAAGCCTCCCAGGCCGCAATGGCTTCATCATCATCAGCAGTGTCAATTTTTGCTTTATAACTGGCAATAAACGCTACTCGAGTCAGGTTAGTTTCATTCATCAATAAGTCATTGATTTGCATGATGTTTGCCGTTACTTCCTCAGGTATCATAGGGTTGTTATCCATCGTTTGGGCTGCTATCGTGGCGCTTTCCCTTATTACACTGGTTAATCTCCCTGATACTGTCAATGCCTCCCATAAGTCTCTTATTTTGGCATTAGTAGCAGTGGTATACAGCACTTTATAACCAGTAATAAACGCTGTTTCAGTAATTGTTTCGCCTGTCAGTAAATCACTGATTTGCATTTGATTGGCTTGAATGCCCATTGGTAGTTGAGGATCATTACCCCTTATTTCTACTGTAGCCCGTTCTCTCTTTTCGTTTACCAATCGTCTGACCGCCGTCAGTGCTTCCCAAACACCTATAATCTCATCAAGGGTAGCCGCGTTGTCTCCTACCGTGGTACGATAGGCAGTAATAAATGCTGCCTGAGTCAACGCCAATAAAGTATTGACTTGAGCCAAACTTGCCTGGGTGTCGGTAGGTAACACTGGGGTATTGCCTATCGTAATAGTGGCGCTTTCTCCTACCTCACTACTTAAACGACCAGAAGTGGTTAAGGCATTCCAAACACCAATGATTTCATCAAGCTGGGCATTGGGTACAGTTTTACGATAACTATCGGCAAAATCTGCTTGAGTTAAAGAAGCCAATAGGGTATCTACTTGACTTGGATTTACCTGAGCAGTCATCGGTAAATTAAGGGTATTAGTGGTAGTAGCCATCGTCGCACTTTCGGGTACTACCGCAGCTAACCTACCAGAAGTAATCAAAGCCTCCCATACGCTTATAATTTCCTGAAGAGTCGCACTATTGTCGTTTACAGTGGTACGATAGGTAGCAATGAAGGTGTCCTGGGTGAAGGCAAGCAAGGTATTTACCTGGGTTAAGTTAATCTGGACACTTCCTGGCAATTGAGGATCATTGGTACCTTCTACTCTGGCAGCAATAGTCGCACTTTCTCTTACTTCACTAGTCAAGCGATCCGAAGCAATTAAGGCATCCCATACACCTATAATCTCGGTGAAAGTGGCATCAGCATCTGAGACCTTGGTACGATAATCCGAAATAAACGCTGTCTGGGTCAAAGCCAATAAGGTATTGATTTGCGTCAAACTTGCCTGGGTACCCGTCGGCAAGTCGGGAGCATTTGTATCAGCAGCCTCGGCAATGGTGGCGCTTTCATTTGTTTCGTTCGTCAAACGGTTAGAAGCAACCAGCGCATCCCAAACTTTTACGATATTATCAATGGTTTCTCCTACTACTAACCTGCGATACGTTGCAATGAATTCTTCTTGGGAAAAAGCCAGTAAAGTATTGACTTGGGCTGAGGTTATTTGACTACTTGGTGGCAAACTGAAAGTATTAGTAGTAGAATCATCTGCTATTACAGCTTGTTCCTGTACTACGGTTGTCAATCTGCCAGAAGTAACCAACGCATTCCATACCTTAATGATTTCATTAAGAGTAGCACTGTTATCAGCAACTGCGGTACGATAAGCAGTAATAAATTCTGCCTGGGTCAAGGCCAGTAAGGTATTGATTTGCGTTAAATTTGCCTGAGTGTTCACTGGTAGCGCAGGGTCGTTTGTACCCTCTACTCTGGCAGCAATGGTGGCACTTTCTCTTGCTTCACTGGTCAGGCGATCCGAGTCAATTAAAGCATTCCATACTGCAATGGCCTCACGCACATCAGGTTGAGTAATTATATCGATATAAGCATTGATAAACGCTTGTTCAGGTAATATTTGTCCATTGCTCAGCACACCATTGATTTGTGCGAGACTTGCTTGCGTCTCGTCAGGTAAAGTAGGATCATTACTTACAATTCGGGTAGCTACAGTGGCACTTTCTCTCACTACACTGGATAATCTTTCAGAAGCAATCAAAGCCTCCCACACCCCTCTTATTTCTTCATCGGTAGCCGTAGCTTCTATTTGTTTATAACTTGTTATAAATGCAGCTTCAGTCAAGGAAGTTTTATTCATAAGCAAGGTATTAACTTCATCAAGCGTTGCCTGAGTTTCGGGTGGTAACATAGGATCATTGCTTTCAACCCGAGCGACCACCGTGGCATTTTGCCCAGCTACGGTTAATCTACCAGAGGCGGTCAAAGCTTGCCATACCATGGTTGCTTCAGCAGCATCAGCAGTATCAATCAAGTTTGTATAGCTGGTAATAAATGCTGCCTGAGTCAGCATGGCACCATCCATCAGTAAACTATTGATTTGCTCCAGATCTGCGTTGAAACTTGGCAATAAAACGGGGTCATTACTAATGATTCGGGCTTCTACCGTCGCGCTTTCTCTTATTTCGTTGATTAAGCGATTAGAGGTAATGAGCGCTTCCCATACATTGATTGCCTCTGTATCAGTGGCACTAGAAGCTTCTGCCTTATAATTAGTAACAAACGTAGCCCTGCTTAGCATAGTGGCAGTTAGTAAATCATTGACTTGCTTTAAGTTAGCCTGTGCCATAGTTGGCAATGTAGGGTCATTACCAATCACTCTTGCGGCTACAGTGGCACTCTCTCTGTTCACGTCGTTTAACCTTCCCGAAACAATCAAAGCTTTCCACACCGCCCTTGCTTCTGCATCGTTGGCATTAGTGGCTGTTATTTTATAACTGGCAACGAAGTTGGACCTTGTCAGCTTCAATAAATCATCAACTTGTGTACGGCTTGCTTGTGTTTCTTGAGGTAAATTAGGCGCATTGCTTGTAGTAGGCACCGCTATGGTGGCACTTTCTCTCACTATACTGGATAATCTTTCAGAAGCAATCAAAGCTTCCCACACTCCTCTTATTTCTCCATCGGTAGCTGTAGTTTCTACTTGTTTATAACTTGTTATAAATGCAGCCTCAGTCAAGGAAGTTTTGTTCATAAGCAAGGTATTAACTTCATCAAGCGTTGCCTGAGTTTCGGGTGGTAACATAGGATCATTGCTTTCAACCCGAGCGACCACCGTGGCATTTTGCTCAGCTACGGTTAATCTACCAGAGGCGGCCAAAGCTTGCCATACCATAGTTGCTTCAGCAGCATCAGCGGTATCAATCAAATTTGTATAGCTGGTAATAAATGCTGCCTGAGTCAGCATAGCACCATCCATCAGTAAACTATTGATTTGCTCCAGATCTGCGTTGAAACTTGGCAATAAAACGGGGTCATTCCCAATGATTCGGGCTTCCACCGTAGCACTTTCCCTTATTTCGTTGGTTAAACGATTAGAGGCAATGAGCGCTTCCCATACATTGATTGCCTCTGTATCAGTGGCATCAGAAATTTCTGCCTTATAATTGGTAACAAACGTGGCTCTGTTTAACATAGTAGCGGCAGTTAATAGCCTATTGACTTGCATTAAGTTAGCTCCAGCTCCTGTGGGTAACATAGGGTTATTACCATTCACTCTCACGGCTACAGTGGCACTTTCTCTGGTTACACTGGTTAAGCGTCCAGAGGCAATCAACGCATTCCACACCACTCTTGCTTCTGCATCATCAGCTGATGTAGCGATTCCTTTATAACTGTTAATAAATGTTGTCTCAGTCAACATTGCATCCGTTGTCAACAGGCCATTGATATCTGTTAGGCTTGTTTGTATCTCATCAGGCAAATCAGGATCATTCATATTTACGACTCTGGCTACTACGGTGGCACTTTCTCTGATTACACTGGTTAGCCTTCCCGAAGTAATCAATGCTTCCCATATGGTGATTGCTTCTGCACTGTCTGCTCCAATAGCGGTTGCCTGGTAATTGATAATAAAGTTGGCTCGGGTCAACGAGGCATTATCTGTAAGTAGATCATTGATTTGAGCTAGGTTAGCAGTGTTCCCAGCAGGTAAATCAGGGTCATTGCCTATCACCTGTGCAGCAATAGTGGCCTTTTCCCTTACTTCATTGACTAAACGATCAGAGGCAATTAAAGCCTGCCATACACCTACTGCTTCCAGAAGGTTATTTTGTCCTAAAGCATTGATGTAAGCATTATTGAAAGATTCCTGGGTAACTGTCTGGCCAAGCGTTAACAGGGAGGCAATTTGGGTTGTTGAAACTTTTACTTCCTTAGGTAAACTAAGCCCTGTAAATGCAGTAGCAACCGTAGCACTTTCCCGGGTTACATTATTTAATCGCCCTGAGGTTATAGCAGCTTCCCAAACCCTGATCGCTTCGACTATGTCATCGTTTACATAAGTATCGATAAATGATTGACGAGTAATATTACCAGTGCTATTCAATTGATTATTTAACAGGGTCAATGTAGTACCTGCATTTGTGGGCAATGCTGGGGTATTAGATGCTACAATGGAGGCTGTTTTTCTTACCAGTCGGTTAGCAGTTGTTAAGGCAGTCCAGGCATTCGCAGCACTGGTACCACTCAATGGGCTTGATTGTTGAGCAGCAGCGGTATTATATG
This sequence comes from Microscillaceae bacterium, assembly GCA_003483885.1. Lineage (GTDB taxonomy): Bacteria > Bacteroidota > Bacteroidia > Cytophagales > Microscillaceae > Microscilla. Next base: position 37,216 of record DMXI01000287.1, on the reverse strand, counting down.
CACTGATAAAATCAGTTTGGGTGATGGTTGCTTGATTCTGGAGCAATTTTTCTATTGCCGTAACAGCAGGCGTAGATAAAGCCGGCGTGAAAGTAGGGGTGTTAGAGACTACTGTGTTGGCGGTTTCCTGGGTAACATTGGTCAAACGTCCAGAAGTAATCAAACTATTCCAAACACTAAGTGCTTCTTTAGCATCGGCTCCACTGATAGTCGCCACATATTTATCAATAAATTTTTGGCGGCTAAGTACTTGTTTAGACTTGTCGTAACGTGCCAATATTTGCTCAATGGCTCCGGTATCGTTGCTATACTTAGTATCAAGATCAGCCATTGCTCGTTGAGTGGTAGGCAATACATAACCGGTTTCTTCTCCTTTCAGTTGTAGCCATCCAGTTGTATCAACTAACAAATTCCAGATTTGGGCACCTTTCTCTGCACCAAAAGTTTTTTCAAAATCATTTTGCTGCACAGTCGCTTCCAAGGGCACATTATTCCATTTGGTTCCTTGCTGTTCTATCCAATTCCATTGATAGCCTGGCTCATGAGGCAAGGTAAGGGTAACCGCATTTTTAGGGGTAAGTACAGGCATGGTACGAAGCGCAACTACCATACGGGCCAATGCATCACGGTATTGATCCATCGGGATTTCGATTACCTTGGTAGGTACTATACCACAGGTGGCATGTATTACCCCTTGTACATCTACCAATAAACTCACACAAGTAGGAGGGTCATCTATGGCTTGTTCCAGGTTCACTCCTTCCCGACTATTACGAATATTGCCCTGACCATCTACTGCTATTTCCGGGGCATAAAACCAATTGTTTTCATAGCTATTGCCAAGATTTTCTGAACTTCCTTCAGGTATTTCTTTCCAATACCCCACTACTCCATCATTGAGTTGATGGTATTCACCTAAACGAATTGGGAATTTAACTTTAGTAAAATCATCATGTCGTCGGAAGTTACTTCTCAGATCTTGTCTAAAGGTATTCCATCCCTGATGATAAGCAGGTAACCCCTGAAGCTCCAAGTCAAACTTGGCACGAACTAGTGCTAATGGACGTCCTACTAACACCGCGGTATCTTGATGGCGGCTAAAGTATTCTGGCTCTATGTTAAGCAAAGAACGTTGTATGGTGGCTATAAAATCTTCTAAAAAAGTACTTCCCTGATTCAAGAGATAGTTTACCATTCGGTGAAGGTGCTCATTGGGTATATCATCAGGGGTTAAAACTGGATCCGGGCTTCCTGGAAAAGCCCCCCAGGTAGCATTGTTGCGAATAATACCCAGTGGTACTCCATCTTGATCATATATATCCAATACATCATCCAGGTAATTGGGCAAAACCCAACCACAAATCGGACTGGTCGCAGGATGCTGGTTAAACTCCTCCAGGCTATTGCGAGCAGCCAGCCAACGGAAATTCAAACGAGCAGGTTGACTCAAGCGAGGAGCCAGTTTTACCCGGTCAAAACGGGAAGCTCCCGTAAAACTATTGGCCCCTACGATCGGGTTATCATCACTAAGGCTAATTTGTTCATTGGTTTGCCCAAAGGTATCGATCAGTCGTAATCGTAAGAGACGCATTTCACCATCGCGAATTGGTAAAAAATCTTCCAGTGGTTGGGGAGCAGTCAAAGTAGCTCGGGTACCAGCAAGTGCGTTTTTTACCATGGCCACAAAATCCTGCTCATCTTCAAATCCCAGCGGATCATCAATGCCTAGGCTTAGGGTACTTTTGTGCATCAATAGAGCTTCGTTGAAACCTCCCAAGCTTTGACTTTGGGCATGCATATTGTTTCTAAGCATCCGATAAGCCCGACTTAGGTTACTATTCAGCGTTTTAGGTTTACTAGAATCTTCAAAAGTTCTAATAAAAAGGCGGGCGCTTTCATGAGTTTTAAAAAGGAAACCATTGATTTGGACTGCATTCGTCAATAAATAGGCATCTATAAGTGCATCAGCATTAGCCCGAGTGTCCAAATAAGTTCCTTGTGCATTGGATGAAATTTCGTTTGCAGAAAAATAACTTTCTATGTCAAATTCCTCAGTAGTGCTCAAATGCCAGGCAAGCAATCTAACCAAACGACTATAGGTGCTGGTTTGGAAATAGGCATCATTGATAGTTGCAGCAGGATTAGCTGTTCTATATTTGTTACTTGCTGGATAGTTAGCTATATCTACTACTTGTTGGATATACCAAATCATCGCTCGTCTAAGATTAGCAATGGTTTGACGCTCATCTCCTGCAATGGAATTACTGTCGTAGAAATCTTGTAAACGAGCATTTATGTTAGGATCTTGATCCCAGCGGTGAAGCATTATCAAATATAAATTCGCCCGCATAGGACGGGTTTTCTCGAATGCAGATGGAGAGAATGTATTCTTAAAATAAGCACGTAAGTTGCTTTGAGTTGTTATATCACTTACATGGTAGGTTTGATTTAAATGATCATGTAGAGTTGTCTTACTTGTCGCATCTTCAAAAGTCTTAATAAAAAGTTGGGCACTTTCATGGGTTTTAAAAAGGAAACCATTGATTTGGACTGCATTCGTCAATAAATAGGCATCTACAAGTGCATCAGCATTAGCTCGAGTGTCCAAATAAGTCGCTTGTGCACTGGATGAAATTTCGTTTGCCGAAAAATAACTTTCTATGTCAAATTCCTCAGTAGTGCTCAAATGCCAGGCAAGCAACCTAATTATGCGGCTATAAGCATTGGTTTGGAAATAGGCATCATTGATTGTTACAGTAGGATTAGCTGTTCTATGTCTGTCACTTGTTGGATAGTTAGCTATATCTACTACTTGTTGGATATACCAAATCATCGCTCGTCTAAGATTAGCAATGGTTTGACGCTCATCTCCTGCAATGGAATTACTGTCATAGAAATCTTGTAAACGAGCACTTATGTTAGGATCTTGATCCCAGCGGTGAAGCATTATCAAATATAAATTCGCCCGCATGGGACGGGTTTTCTCGAATGCAGATGGAGAGAATACTCGTCTGAAATAATTCTGTAGTTTATCCAAAGTTACCAAGCTGGCCTCAGGACTTAGGTTGGTTCGTCCGCTGAATATTTTTGCTGATTTTACAGTTCTTACGTCACCATTTATCATTAAATCGATGTCTGTGCCCGCTAAACTATAATTGTCTTGAATATAAGCTGAGGCATAGTTGCCTTGTGGGGTAGTTTCGAAACCTCGCCCCAAAGGGAATACTTCTGCTTCCCATTCTAAGGCAAGCGGGTTCCAAGGCTGTTCATTACGAGTGTAATGCGCCACTGCGGTAAAACCCGCTAGCGGGTTACTTATTGTCGTTAGAAGGCTCAAATTATTTCTTAGGGCTGCTATTGTTTGGTCTTTCACCACTACACATCCCAAAAGGCCATTTTGCCCATGGCGTCGGCTCCGTTCCAACGCTTCTCCTGTAAATAATACCACTGGATCATTGGGTTCGTAATAGCGGGGAGCAGCCGTAGTTTGTAAAACCAACTGGACATGGGTATGTAAACGATTGTAATTGGTAATATCAGTTTTTAATTCGTTGTGTACTTGATTAATCTGGTTTTGAAGGTTTTGAACGGCTTTTAGCTGTTCTCTCAAAGGAAACAAGTCCTTTTCTCTGATAAATTCTTCGATCAAGCCTATTTCGGGATAGTCAAACGCCTGATCAGCAGGAGGATACTTCGCTACCTGGTACTTATACCAGTCGGCATATAATTGTTTTTGACGAGCATTTATTTCTGCTAAAGTTTGGTCGTATTGATATTGTAAAGCATTGAGTTTATTCAGTTTTTCAGCTAAGACGTCAGGCAAAGTTATCTGAGCATGGTCTTGGGCATGCGCTGCATTGGAGCGTTTGCTGGCATTAGATTGAGAGCGAATGGTCCAGGTGGTTCCTCCATCTATTTTGTTAAAGCCTTTGTCATGAAGGACTTCCAAAAAATCTGCTTCCTGATCTAGTTGCTGATGATTCGTGTCATCTAATAACAACACTCCTTCAATTTGCTTTTCTATTGTTTTTTGAGCATTTGTAAGGGCAGCTTCTATTTTCGGAGAGGTTGTGATGTTGATACCTTTAGTCATGCGACTAGCTAAATAAGCTGACAATGCCTCGGTGCCCGTATTACCTACACTTATCTTGGTATTGGTAGCATTCGTACGAGGATTGGCCGTAGCAAATTTACCAGCAGCGATGGTTATTTTGGCATAATAAAGACTGGCATCAGGTACGATTGGAGTAGCCTCCTGATTGAGAATATTCCATTGTAGTTGATCTTTAATCGCATTTAGCTTGTCGGTATCTGAGGAAAGGTCTTTCAGAAAAGTACGCAGATGATCTTTGCTATTGGTATTGTTTATATCACTGTACCACCCCAATACCTCATAAGTATGGGTAGTGGCTGTATCAATAGACTCCGTGTCTTGAAAGCCAAATACGCTGTGACAGTTAGGATAATAGCCAGCAAAATTATGGTGCCCATAACCAATAGCAGTCAATTCTTTGCCTACCTCATCCATCAGATAATCACCCTCGGCATCTTCTGACCAATCGTCAAACCTCCTCACTCTGCCCAAATAAGTATAAGGGCGGGTTCTACCCTTGGCAATATAAGGATAAGTAATGCTGCCCGGTGATTCTGCATTATCTGGATGCAGGTAATCACTTTCTACTACCCACTTGTTGACAATGGCGTCATTGCCTGTTCCTACAGTCTTAATAATGAGCCAGCGATTGGGGGCTATTGGAAAATCCAATTCATTTGTGGTTTGCTGCCCATGGGTAAGGGTGTCGGGTAGCGCCCAGTGCAGATGAATGCCAGGGTTGAGATACAACACCTCATCAGAAAAAGGCTGAGTGGCGAGCGTTTCACTAATATAAGGGGTATCGGGGTTTATATCACCATTTGTAGTACTGTAAGGTAAACGCTCAAAATGAGCATCACCTTCGGCTACTTTAGTTTGTTCGCTGAGGTAGAGAGCATCAAGGTGCATAGGCACCACCAAAAAGTTTTTATTTGTCATGTCGTGGATATATTCTCAGGTTTAAAGAATTATAAATTGTTGTTGGTCATCATATCAGGCACACTAAACCGCACTTTTTCCACACCTTCTATCATTTGAAAGGCAAATTGAGACGAAACAATATTAGCATAAGCGGCAACATTGCTTTCGATAAGTTCTGAGAGTGAATTGGCTCCCTCAGCAACGTTAACTGTTCGATAAGCTGCATCTCCCTTAGAAATATTGGTTAGGCTTCCAAAAGAATCAGCAACCAGTTGACCAGTAGTCGTATTTCTAAACTGCTTTCTTAAATTTGTAAAATTGTTTTGGGTACCATCGGTTTGAGTCCCCCCAATAAAGCCAAAATGTAGCATTTCGGGTTTGGTATAAATATCCAGGGTTTTTAGGTCGGTACCATCTGTATTGCCAGCGTTCGTAACGGTATCATAATAAAACAATCCCAGCATAATATCGTCGCTTAGGCGTTCCAAACGAAGCTGAGTCATTAGGTTGGCATCGGCTCCGCTTTCGGCAGTGTTGAGTACTCGCTTATTGAAAGCCTGAATGCAAAAATGAAAACGACTGGATACAATACCAGAGCGTAGCAAAAAACCTTGTACATTGCTTTGACGACGAGGATATATCGCATTTATCAGGGTAGTCCAATTATTTGAATCCATTGTATGATAATGCGTTAAAGATCGTCCAATACTTAAGGCTCCATCTAGCAAGCGAGTGATCCAAAGTGGGTCTAGCTTAAAGAAACGAATAGATTCTTCTGGCAACAGTGTTTCTTTGGGTACCAGGTAGTTAAAAGGTATATTGCGTAGTTCAGTAAGCGATCTTAGCCAATTACTTACTTCATTTGGTAAGGTTACGCTGGCAGCAGTACTTTGGGTAAAAGGCATATCATCCTGTTGCTGCTCTATACGTTTGGTCGTTTGCCGCATGCTGCGCCGCCAATTATAAAGCTGTACTGACAACGCTTTGTTTTCCAACATAAGCTGTCGGCCCAGTTCCCAGGCCGCCGCATAGGTAGTGTCTAGTATGGCAAAATCATTGTCAAATTGCAGGAGATAATCAGAAGCATTGACGGGGGTTGGTGGAGTATTAGTTGCGGTAATATTTACTGGCACCAATGGGCCTCGATACCAGGAAACAAGATTACTACCATCGCGTAGGTTATGAGGCAATAAAATTTTACCTTCTTTTAGACGGTTGTTAGTATTGGCAGGTACATCAGCCCGATCAGGTAAGCGAAATGGACTCGTATGCAGGTTATTCAACCGCTCAGGAAAAGTATCATTGGTACTTGCCGATTCAAAACTCCAGTGGTACAAACTAATTAATCGGATTGTAGCATCACTAGCCGCCTTGGCAAAGTTGGTCATTGTTTGTCCTTGAGCAACATCATAAAACCCCTCCAACGACACTAAATGTATCTCACTTACCCGTCCGCTCTCGGGTAAACGGTTGCTTAAAACTACTGCTACTTCTTTGTCCTGGGTTCCGTCTCTATAAGTACGGGTATGTGCCAAAAAATTCGTGTCATTGGCAGTAGGTAATATTGTATTGAGCAAAGATTTGGGTACATCAATTACATTTACCAAATCGCTGGGGTGATCGCCTAATTCATCTTTCAGGTTATAAGGATTTACAGGTAAAGTACTGGCAGTGGCTGCAGCAACACTTGCTCCTTCGGCATCGGTTAATAAAAAATAATCAGTCCCTCCAATAGTACGCTTCCATTGAACTTGTTTTAAGTCAGGTAAGGTGTTAGCCCCACTGGCGGTATTACCTTCTGCCGGATGATTAAAGACTAATAAGGCCAGCCAGGGAGTATTTTTTCCACCTGTGGTAATTGTTTTAGAGTGACGCTCCCAAGGTAGGGTACTGCGGTTTAAGACAATGTGTGGCAAAGTATTAGAATAATCACCAAAGCTGCCTCGTGGGGGAAAAACAGCCTGAACATCTTGTGGATTTAGAATATAGCGTTCTCCTCCTACAAAAAAACTTTTGCTGGTACTTCCCAGTTTAGTTTCTGGAACATTATTTCCAGATTTGGTCACCTGCACACTCTCACTTACTTCTATCCTATATTCTCCCGACTCCAGTGCTGGACGATGAAAATTATGGAATTTAACATTACTCATGGATTGTTAATATTTTTGATGCGATAAAAAATGATATGATTTAATTTTAGTTATGGATGTCAAAGAAATAGCCTCTAAGTAATCAGAAAGAGGTTCTTGTATCATTCTTTACTTGCTATTTCTTTGTTTTGATCAATTGCCTATGCAAACAAAAAATCGCTTGTAGTAATGGCATTGATGTTGGTTTCAGGGGCATTACTACCTAACAATGCAGTCCGCAAAGTATCTCTGCTATTGTGAGAGCTTGCCAAAGACATAATATTGGTTTGCGTGAAGCCATTGCTTGAGTCGGTTTGGTTGCTAAAGTTGAATTCTTTTACATATTCCGGGGCATTGTTTTCCAAGACATTTATTGAAATAGAAGAGCTATTGGTGTTATCATTATCAATATTGCCACTAGGGGTAAATTTAAAACCACTCACTGCGTTGCGAATTACCCGTTTTCCATTCAGGTCGCTTTCTAAGCGAGTACCCCATAAACCTGCGGGTACGTTTTTTTGTACATTTGCCCGTTGAAACATGCTAGAAGTTACCATGTTTTCAGTTGTGGCGGTCACTTGATAAATAGTAATGCTTTGCGTGCTTTGCAGTCCTGAAGCCGCCAGATCCATAGGGGCGATACCAATATTATTGTTTGCGGAATAATTACCATCAACGGCACCATCTAATAATAATCGATTAGGAGGCACAATTCCACCCGTTGTCAGAGCAAGCTCTTTTGGATTGATTATCCAAGCATCATTTACCTCTTTGATTAAGCCACTTTCGACATTAATTGTGGCATAAGAAGCTGCTTCAGAGGGAAGGAAAGTACTTTTAAATTCACTCCATTTAATTGCTTTCAGGCCTGGATTCTCTCCGCCAAAACGCAAGGTAACATGAATAGGACCCAAATGTAAGCGAGCTGTCCCAGCAAATTCAGGCCCATAAATGTGCAAGTCAGCACCCAGGCTAATACCAATATGGATGAGTCCAAGGTTAATTCTGGCGCCTAACTCAAGATAGGCTCGAATGTCGTAATGGAGGGGTTTCCAGGAAATAAGAAAATGAGCTCCTACTTTGAACCAGGCATCCACATGAGGTACTTTAAAAATACCACTCATTTCACCCCCAGCCATAAAAGCGTGAGGCACTAAGGCACAATAAATGCCTCCTTTGATCTGCAAATTATTGTTTACTTTCCAGTTAAGTCCTAAACGAGGAACTCTTGGATAATGAGCTGGGACTTTAAAATCAGGGTGATACCCTCCAAGACTCATCACAAAGTCACCAGCATTTGCCCCAGCAAACCATACGTATAAAGCAAATCCTCCAGTAAGATGGCAATCTCGAGAAAGCACAAAGGAATTTTGAGTAAGTCCTGCTTCTAAACTAAATAAACCTTCGTCAGGAATTACACTTACTTTAAGCGCCAACTGGATTTCGGCTAAGGGATCGGTAGGAGCATCTGGTGGCAAAGTGAGGGTGGCAATGCCTATGATATCAAGGCGGAAATGATGTCCTACTGTAAGCGCTACCATAGCAAATACATCGAGTAACTCGGCCACTGTGGCTTTTACTCCTACGGCAAAGAACACATCGCCCAAACTAATGGGCACATACGTACCTATTTTAGCTAATTCATCTAATAAGCTGGTGTTGGGTGGGTTTCCTCCAATAGCTTCTGCTACCAATGGAAAACTACCAATTTGTTCTACTGGGGGTACAATCAAACGACGATTATAGCCAAAACCTAAAGCAACCCCTGTAAGTGAAATGATTTCAAAGAAAGTAGCCAAAGTGGCATCTACGGCAGCATATATAAACACTGAAGCTTGTCCTTTGACCTTAGCATAGGAACCTAAAGCCGAAATACCAAATTGAGGTACTTTAATGACCAATCCGCCACTATATTGATCAAAGGTTTCACCCATGTACATCACGCGATCGTGCAAAAATGCCCCGGCAATTTCTACAGAACCTTCTATGATTTCAATGCCCATGCCATCTAAGTGGAAAGAAGGACGATAATTATTTGCCAGATCAAAGCCAATGCCTAACCCACGAGCTTCCATTTCGAGTCCTGCCAAGGCAAGATCACCGTCAATCAAAAAGAAAATGGTTTTACCTTGTGGCAGTATACCAATACGCTTGATGGCAATAGGTCCCAGTTTTTTACCAATGCTAAACCATTTACCTGGCCGAGGGCTAGGCTGAGTCGGAGGTACTGTCATAGGCAGGTTGGTATCGGCTGAGGTGTTGGCATTATTGAAGCTATCAGCCAAACCGCTCGGTAAATTACCATCTATGCCAAAGGCCGATAAATCCAGGTTAACGCTACTGGCATCAAAATCTATCCGACTAGTGATAGGAGTGGTATCAAACTGAGGAATGCCACTGGGTAATACGCTATTAAGAATAGTGAGCGTGGCAGTATCCCAATTGGCACTGGTAATGGTGAGTCCCAGATCATCAATGCTAAATTCAGTGCCTGCTGGAAAAGCGTGCCCCACTACTGGTAAGCGACTCAAGTCGGAAGAAATATCGGTTTCTATTCTGAATAAGAATTTAGCTGATTCTCCAGGACGTTTATCTATAGCCAGCACAATATCGTTGATAGCTACTTCGAGGTCAGGTAATACATTAGCTAAACTATCTCCCCCCAACGGCCTCACTAATTGATCGAGAGAAAGTGTAGGAGGCATAGATGCATCACCAGGATTAAAAGTAGCCGCGATTATGTTTTCGCCTTCCATTCGTTCAAAGACAACGCTAAGAACCAGATTAGCAACGGTAAGTTCTCCTTGAAAAGATATTTCATATGGCATGCCAGCTTCAGGTCGTTCTACTGCTACCATTACCATAATATCTACCATTTGTCCAGCTACCTCAAATTCAGCTTCACCGCTGAACATAAAGTCTTTGGTTTCTGTGTTAAAGGAAATGTCCAAATTACGTAATATCAACGAATCAATAAATGCAGGAACGGTAACATTGCTTATATTAAAGGCACTGGCAATATCTTTTACCACACTTCCAATATGCACATCTCCTTCTACTTGCCCTTCAAAATTCAGGGCGGTGACACCTGAAGTATTACCCAAGCTGGCATCTAAGATGACAGTTGTACCTCCAAACATCAGTTCAAGATGTACCATACCTTCATATACAGTTCGATCACCTTCTCGGCGTACATCCAGACTTCCTCCAATTTGAGTCGCTGGCAAAGATATTCCTAGCGCCGTTTTATGTGATGTTTCTATATCAATCATGCCATCCAGATGAAATGTTCTGGTGGAAGGAGTAGCATTAATATTGGCGCTTTCCAAGGTAATAGTTGGGAAACTATCAGGCAAATGCAATGCATTATTGAGTAAATCGGTAAAATTAACTGAACGTACCAATGATCCATTAAACGACCATACTCCGGCCACTGCCCGGGCTCCCATAGAAACTTCTATGGTATTTCCCAGAGTCCAGGTGGCACTGATGCCTCCTGCAACAAAGTTCCATTTGGGGTTTCTTTCCAACTCTACATCTACTTCAATATTGTTGAGTGTAAGATAGTTGGGTATAAGTACCCAGTCTGAAACTGTAGTAATACGAGTAGCAAACTCCTGAATAGCTCGGTTAGAAGGCATAAAACTTATCCGAAATTCTTCAAGACGTAAATCAGGTAAGGTTCTAATAGCCGCAGGAAGGTTGCCTATATCAGCTCCTGCTAATTCGAAAATATGAGGAATAGAGGGAATAGTAATACCTCCTTCGTTGCCAATAGGCAAAAGAAACAAAGACCATAAATCGCTGGCTTTGCTCATTACTATCCGCGATTCTATAACTCCGGGAACGTTGATATCTCCCTCGACTCTTCCAATAATTTGACGACTATTACGATTTAGAGGATTACTAACTGCCAGTCTTAATGCAAGGTTCCCAATCGTGAGGCGGTTAAACAAAGTCCAGCTGGCAGTGGTGCTTACCCCAGCTTCGAAAAAACTAACCGAACCCGTGGTAGGGTTGAATATACTATTAAGCACGTCTATCCGTATTGTACTTAGCACTCCTCTGGCACTTTCTAATCCTTGTGTAACGTTGGTAATGGCTTCAGTAATTTGAGAAGGAAAAAACGCCTCGAGCTCTGGAACATTCTCATCAAACACAAATAAATTAGGAAGAAGGCTTCCAAGGTCAATGGGTTGATTCCCAGGCTGTATCAAATTTAATTGCCATTCACCAAGAGCTGATCTTACCAACCGAACCCGTAAATTATCAATACTTGCAATTTCAGCTTCTATTTCTTGTGATGCAATATTTTGTGTTCCTGTTAGAGAAAGTGCCAAAACAGTATTGGTTAGCGGAAGCCAAAAGCCTCTAAAACTTAATGGTCGACTTGCAGGAGGAGTAACGTGCAGAACCGTATTTACAACATTGCTTCCATCTTCTGTAGCAATTTGAGTAAAACTAAGTTGCACAGTTGTATTACTATAGCCCAGTGCATATTGTACCATACCCGTAAGGCTAATACTTGAGTTAGTTGTAATAAGTGAGGCATTACTTATTATAATACTATCTTGTCCCAAGGCGGTAAAAAAGGCCTGTAGCCGTTCAGGGTCATTGGCTGTATCCTTTTGAAAAGTATATATATTATTAGCCAAACTGCCGTTGAGTTTGGTACTGATATAGTTAATGTCTAAGGTCGTAGGCATCTTGATATAATGATTTGAAAGTATGGATGTTTGTTTTAATAAAAGTGGGCTTCTATTCCGGGAGACGCTCTTCCATTGTTATTCTCGTATAAGGCCGTACTTCTACTGGAACGTCATCAGAGTTATCGCTTATGCCTCGCTTGTCTTCGGTTATGTTAAGGTTTATCCCTGGCAATAGTATCACCTCTTCTTCATCCGGTGTCAAAGAAAAATAATCTATTCTTCTTCCCGTGCGTGATTGTATTACTCTCAAAGTAGGAAAGCCGGTTATTGAGTTATTCTCTCTAAAAAGGTTGTCAAATCTTGTTTGTATAAAACCATTGGCTATTTGGCGACTAATGCTGGTACTCGTATATCCAGAAAATCTTGTTATACTAAGAGCAGAAGGATTTAGATTGAATTCTCCACGGTATACAGTATCTAAATAGGGAGGTAGGAGTCTTAAATTATTGATCAAAAGATAATTGAGTAATCGCCCTACTCGAATTACATCGTTTATGCCAATTCTCCCTTGATCTAGTAGCTCTATTATGTGAGCAAAATCACCTTCTGGATTTCTTATTAAGTTTTCTACTACTGAATATTGCCTAAAATCATCAAGACTGGGCAAAGTGGCATTTAATAAATCATAACCAATATCTGTCGTTAACACCTGAATAGCTGTAATACCAGTTGAACTTAGTCGTTCTCGTAATTCTGAGGGTACTTCGCGAGATGTTGTAAACCCGCTCGCCAAGGACTCGAAAACATCATCAAAATTGGCTCTATAAAAGTTATAGGCTTGTTCATCTGGAAACATTCGATTTTCGCATACCTGAGTTCGGAGCTCTTGGGTAGTAAGCGGGGCAATCGTATAGTAAGAACCAGGATCATAAGGCAGGCCCATAGTAGCACTTACGGCCATGATTTCATGATAACTATGGTCGTTACTACTAATAAGCCAACCTAGTAATGCTAAGCGAAAATCTTGGCTCAGGTGCTCCAATCCCAGAAAAGCCAAAGCAGAAAGCGTAACATCGGCAGTACCCGAGTAACCTGATATTACTGGCATCCCCAATATCCTGGTAGCTCTTCTTATCCAAGCATTCTCTGGATTAGTTACAAAACGAGTCCCTCCTTCTTCCCAGGGAAGTTGATCGGTAGTGGGGTTAAACCCTGGGATAACCTCTTGGATATGTGCAATTTCCCGGGTACTGAGGCTGGCATTGCCTATATGTGGTATATTCAAGTCGGCATTCATCCGTACACTGCCATTGTATACTCGTCCAAGCTCTTGCTGTAGGGCTTTTATGCTAGCTCTTTTAGTATTTGTAGCAGCGTCATTCATTTGCTGATTGGCTTCAATCCATTCATAAGCCAACACTTTCATTTCCTGAAAAAACATCGATTTAGCAGCATTGGCAACACTCGTATTAAAACTTTCCAGTGCCTGTCTTAATCGGGCAAATATACTGGATGAGCTATTGGGATTTCCTACCAGCCGTTCATTAGGAAAGTTAAATTGATCAAATCTATAATTAAAAGCCTCAGCAGTATATCTTATGTCCAGGGCAGGAATACGAAACGGGATACGATCTTCTTCCTCTTCTTCACGAGTACGGACTATGGCATCTCCACGCCTGGTGTACAATTCTCGTAATGCTCGCGTATTTTGTTTGATTACCCGCCCGGTAGCAAGCGAAGGAAAACGAGAAAAGTGACTGATCTGTTCTTTACGTTCCTGCAGGCGAGCTAAGCCTGTTTGGTTAATTCCTCTTCGTTTCAGGTCTTCTTTGGCAGCAGTCCACGCAGGGTTAATTTCGCTCGTACCTTGTTTCAAAGCGTTTACTATCAAAGCCCCAAACCCATTACCTTCAAAATTATGTGCTGCATTAAAAAAAGCAGTCATTTTCTCCCGAAGGTTGCCATTTTGCAACACTTCCCGAATTCGCCCAATATCTTTGCCCACATTGCCAGCATCACTGATAGTTTCTCTTCCAAATACTTCAAGGGCTATTGCTGAATCAATAATTTGCCCTTGCTCATTTGTTACTCCCAGCACTTGAGCCATTTTGTTCAAGGCAGCGGTTGCAGCAGTTGTTACTCGAGTATTATTAAAGAGGTACAACCCCAGGCGATGCTCAAATGCTTTGGCCTTACGAAAATAATAACCATCTATTTCTTTCTTGGCAATTTCCCCATTAATGAGCGCAATTAGTTCTTGGATGCTAGTGCGTTTAGTATTACTATCCTCATCCTTAGCATTTGCGTTGCTGGTTATCCATTGTTGTGCAAGCCTCAACATAGGAGTTAATTGATTCACCCTTGCTCGCTCATTTGCAATATCAGTACTCTGATATTTCATCAAAGCAGCTCTAAGGTTCTCAAAGGAAGTGTCACCAGGTGTAGAAGTTCCTCTTAGCTGGTAGCTTTGTAGTGTTCTGGCTCTGGCAGCGATTTGAGCACTGGGCATACCAAGAGCCTGTCTTGCTATGTCTTGTAAGCTTCTTATTTGTTGGTCAGCATTTATTACTCCAGTCAAAGTGTTTAAAACGCTTTCAAAGGGTTGCGATAGAAAAAAATCCTGACTCTGACTTCTGTTAGTATTGGTGAGCCCATCTACTACACTACGGATAATATTCAGGGTTTTCCTAACGTTATTTTCTCCTATATAATTAATAGTTTGGGAAGGGAGCGTAAGTACAATTCCTTGCGAATTGACTACCTGTCGGGTATTAAGTTTATGATAAAAAACTGGTAAATCACCGTTGGCGTAGTCTTGATAAGTATATTCAGGAAGTACTCCTAAAAATCTTAGCCCATAAGTATCGTCTGGATTTTCGGTGGTCAATTGATTAGACCATTCTTCAAAACGTTGCTGTGTTCGGGCATAAGCCCAAGCGTTAAATGCATCCGAATTAGTTGCGCTAATAATACTTTTGTCATTTAATATAGATTGGTAATCGCTTGTATAATCCCTGGTAGAATATATTGTATACCTGGTTGTAGCTCTTCGGGCTCTACTGAGCCAATCCCCAAAAATAATATTTCTAAATGTTTTTGTTACCGTATCTATTCCGGTGGCAATTTGGTCGATAAAATTCTGAGGAAATATAGGAGCATTGGTACTGGCATCCCATAAGCGATTTTTTGAGCGAATAGTCTCTATGACTTGCCTGCTATAGGTTTCTGGCATGGAACCAGAAGTTTTCTCTATACCGAAAAATTTTTCGGTAAACTCTAACAATCCCAAGGTATAAAAGCGAGTAACACCATCATCCTTATCCAGAGGATTGTAGAACAAAGAGCCAGGTTCTACCAAGTAAGGCAAAAAGTTGTAAACAATTAGGTTTTGATGGTTAGCTCCAGTCAAAGATAAGAAATGAGCAATCGGAGCCGTTTGTCCCAATATAGTAAAAAATCTTTCGGCAATTTCGGGTTCATTCGAAATAAAATAATCGTCGTATGTCTGGCCACTGAAAGCACCAAGAGGGTTTTGGTAATTCTCCTTGGTTTTTTCGTTGGATAAGAACTCTACATATCCATAAGCTTTGGTTAAATCGGTGATACTGACACGGCGCGAACCATAATTTCGAGGAAGCAATTTGTAAGTAGGCATCAAATGCGCTCTACCCGAAATAATACGAGTAGAACGTTCTAACACCTCATTGATCAGTTCATAGAAACTTTTTTCGTCTTCACCTGCAAAAAAATGCGTATCGGCTCGTCCCAAAGCTACACTATCTCCCACAATGAGAGCGTCCATTTCTATATCATAGGGCTTATATACTATTTTTGTATCTCCATCGCTAGTGTTAAAAGTTAATAACAGTGTTTGTTGTCCTCTCTTTACTAAAATGTCATCCAATGTTTCAATCAGGCGAAGCGATTGTATTCCCCCACCAAATACTTTATTCAAATCGCTAAGGTCAGCGCTTATTCTGCGTGCTACCCGAGTCATACTAGCAATTACATTGCGTTCTATATTGCGGGTAATGGTACCCAGAAAAGGATAATAACGTGTATAAAACTGTTCTACGTAGTTTGTCTCTACCATTCGGGCAGTAATTACTTTCTCCGCAGTGTTTTGGGTGTTGTCTTTGGCAAAGGCATCCGCTATTTCGGCATTGAGTCCTCCGTGAATTACATTATCAAAAATACGGGCATAGGTATCGAGTAAATCAGTCAGGTTTTCGTTTTGAAAAGCTTGTTCTATTACTTGCCGATCTATTCGTTGACCATCTTCTGCTTCTTCGTTTTCAGGTATTGCGGCCAATTGAGTTTTTATTCTTTCCAGAATTTCGAGGTAATAAATTGTCCGCAACTCATCAGGTGGGTTGATTCCCAGCGTGTTTATTCTTTCTCTTAATTGTCTTAATGTCATAGGTTCTTATTTAAAAATTATGATTTTTCACTCAAGCCTATATTTCTTGTAGTACTATTCTATCATAAGGTTGTAATTCCCTGTTAACTCCATCTCGGTCAGAGATCAGATTGCTTATGTCATCAATTACCCGGAAGCGTGTTCCAGGCAAAAAAATTACCTCCTCTTCTGTTTTTAGCTCCGATATTTCCCTGATTAATCTACCCGTTTTGGAAACAATTATAACAAGAGCGGGTATTATAAAGCGCCCTAGGGTTCCTGGTTGTACCAAACCAGTTCGATAGACACCGGGTGTGTCCTCTATTGTTGCGATGGTGGGTAATCTTATATTTCTTAACCTGGTAGTTAAAGGAGTGAAATTTCTTAATTCCATATATCCTCTACCTACCTCTAGTGATCTGGAAGCACTTGTAAATTTACTAGCCTCCCAAATTTGTCCTACTCTAGCTCTACCTCTACGTATTACATAGCTTCTCTCTCCACGAAATACTCCGCCTGTGTAAGGGGGCAAGTCCCTTATAGCATTCTGTAAGACAACATTATGTTTTTGTACTTCAAGAATTAGATCATCAACCGACTTACCTTCTTGTATCATCCGTCTTCTAATTTCTTGCCCATCAGGTCGTTTTAAAGCTTGATCAAGGCTTGCCAGTAAGGCGATTCGGTTGTTGTTTGATACTACTGGGTTTACCACTACAAAATCATTAGATGTATATAAATTGATAATCGCAGCAGATATAGGAGCTAATCGAGCTTGTAAATCGTTTGATAAAGTATGGTAAATCCTGGTACTTATGGGAAGGATAAAATTCTCTTTTTCATTATCATGTAGCAGTTCAATCGGAAACATTCGTCTTTTACATATATGCGTCCTAATGTCCTGAAGGGTGAGTGGTTCAATGACATGATAAGCATAAGATCCTGGCTCATAAGCCAACCCAAAAGAAGCCGCCACCGCCATTACTTCATGAAAACTATGATCATTATTAGTAAGTAGCCAGCCAATTAGGGCTAAGCGAAAATCTTTATTTAGTTCCCCATCCATTCCCAAAAAAGCCAGTATCGATAGCAGACGATCTACTGTAGCAGAAGCTCCTGCTATTACCGGCATTTTTAGATCATTAACCGCTCTTTGAATCCATGAATTCTCTAAATTCACTTCAAAACGGGTAGCTCCTTCTTCCCAGGGAAGGGAGTCAGTGTCTCTAAAACCTGGGATTTTTTCTCTAATAAATGCTTTTTCTCGATTACTCAGCACAGCACTCCATCCGCCTACCCTCAAATCAGCCTGATTACGAACACTTCCTGTATAAACCTTATTTATTGCTTGTTGCAAAGCCTCGACACTACGCCTTCTTATATTTGTAGAACCAACTCTTTTATTCTGATTGATCCAATTAGAGGTTAAGCGTCTCAGGTGTTGAAAGTGGATTAATTTCTCTGTGTTGTGGGTAGCAGCAATAAAGTTGCTCAATCTTTCCTTTGTTTGACTGAATGTGCTATCTGAAACGCCAGGCTCTTCCTGAAACTCCGCAACAGTAAAGTCAAATCGGTCAAACCTATAGTTGTAAGCTGTGCGTGAGTAAGTTCCTATGTCTATTGTTTCTAAACGTGCTGGATTGAAAAATCCTTGTGATTGGCGTAAAGGGTCAGTTGAAGGACGAAGCATTGGATCTCCTACTCTTACATACAAATCTTGCAGGTGCTGATCTTGCCTAATGACTTTTGCTACCACCTGAATAAATGCGCTATTGCTATAGTGACTTATTTGACGCTTTCGGTCTTCAAGATTTGCTAAGCCTCGCTCATTAATTCCTCGTTGTTTTAGCCTTTCTTTCGCTCTTCTCCAGGCCAAGTCATTTACATCTCTGCCTTGTTGCAAAGCGTCTTGTAAAACAGCCTTAAACGAGTTTGGGTTTCGATCACTTGTTGCATTGAAAATGGCAGTCATCTTTTCTCGTAAGTTACCTGTGCTTATAACTTCTAACACCCGAGCGTTATTTTTGCCAACATTGCCTGCATAACGTATATCATCTTCGCCAAATACCTCAGCAGCTTTTGAAGGATCAGTAGTTACTCCCATTACTTGAGCAATCTTATTTAAAACTGTGCTTGCTGCTTGATTTGCTCTTGGATGATTGAAAAGGTATAAACCCAACCGATGCTCAAACTCTTTTCTTTCTCGAAAGAGCTTTTCACTATCGCTTCTTTTTATTTTTTCTCTTTCAATTGCGCCAAGCAATCCTCGCACACTTTCTCTTTTGGTATTGCTATCAGCGTCTGTGGCTTCTGAATTATTTCTTAGCCATACATTAGCCAACCTGTCCATTTCTTTTAAATCTAGCTCTCTACTTGATTCAATTCGGAAGTTTTGATAGGTTGATAAAACACTTCTAAGCTTGGTAAAGACATCATCAGGGGTTCCACGTAAGACATAAAACTGCAGATTTATTTCTCTTAATGCATTCACATCAATTGGTGCATTTACATTAATAGAAAGGTATGGAGCCAACCCTTGCAAAAGCATATCTATGTTTACTTCCTGGGCTTGTGTATCTAATCCAATCGCTTCGGTTAATTTGGCCCTCACTCGCTCAAAGGGCTTTACCTGGAAAAAATTACTACGACTACCTATTGGTCTTATTGCAATAGAATCATGTCCAATCTGTAAAAGAAGAGGTCTCCCACCAATTGTAGTAAAATTAATATCCTGAGCAGGCAGTGAAAGCGTTTCTCCACGAGAGGTTACTACTTTATTTGTATTTAATGGGTGATAAAAAACTGGCAAATCACCATTGAGCTGATCCTCAGCAATATAATCAGGGAGTGACCCTAAAAATCTAAAGCCATAACGCTGATCTTCTTTATTTTTTTTCCATTCATTAAAATTTATATTAGTGGCTTCATAGTTTCCTCTATTGAGTCTTTCCAGGCCTTCATCGGTAATAATTTCTCCCCTCAAAATTCGACGATAAAGATTTTGATAGCCATTGGCAGGATATAGCTCATACCTTACTGCTGCTGCTTGAGTTCTATCAAGCCAGGCATCAAGCTTATTTCTTGTCAGATTTGCCAAGGATTCTATGGTGATTCGTGCACCATAAAGAATTTGATTGCTGTAGTCTCTCGAAAGGATTGGTTTTCTATCATTCCGTAAGTGGTTTTTTGTAGGAATTCGCCTTACCTCTTGCCATATATATTGGTCTGGATATGTCACTACGTCAGATTCTCCTATATCGATTGTATTCACCCCATCTCGAAAAAAGCTACCTTCCTGTATATCCGAATAGGAAAAATCTCGTATGAAAGGATTTTTTATATCGGCTAGATAAGGGCGAAGTTGGTAAGCAAGCAGATTTTCATGATCTATATCTGCCATAGACAGTAAAGAGGCTAAAGGACTCATACTTCCTATTAATGTATAAAACCTTCTGGCAATAATACTTACATTATTTTCTGTATCTTCAATACGATAATCTAAAGATGCCTGAGGACTATACACACCATAAGTTCTTTGATAAGCTGCCTTGGTTTTTTCGCTGGACAAAAACTCAGTATACCCATAAGCTGTTTGAATATCAGCAATATTGTCTAAGCTTGAATGGTAATTTCGAGGCAGCAATTTATAAGTGGGTAATAGATGCACCGTTAATCCTCGCCCCATACGATAATCAGGATGTGCTTTTATTTGATCGTTGAGTAATTCAAAAAAACTTTGGGTAGCTCTAAAAAAGCGTCTATCTACTTGATTCAAAGCGTTGCTATCTCCTACAATCAAACAATCCACTTCTATATCAAAGGGTTTATAGATAATTGTTGTAGCTCCATTTGTAGTATTAAAGGTCAAAAATAAGGTTTGTTGTCCTTTTTGATATAAATAATCATTTACACTTTCAATGCGCTGGAGGGTCGTTATACCAGGGTGAAACATCCTTTTCAAATCCTGAATGTCAGCACTGATTCTGCTCACTACGCGCTTCATATTATCGATGATATTTCTCTCAATATTTTGCCTTATACGGTTTAAAAATGGGTATCTTTGATAGAAACTTTCAACATAGTTAGGTTGCCCTATATCAGCAAGAAGGATTTGATTAACGGTATCATTAGGCCGAGCAGCGTTCCTTGCATTTCTTATATCCAGATTGAGTCCTCCAAAAATTATTTTATCAAATATTCGGGCATAAGTATTTAAAAGATCAGTCAGATTTTCTTTCTTAAAAGCTGATTGAATTAGTTCTTGATTTACTCGAGAATTACCTTGAACAACCTGGACATCTGGAATTGTTAATAAAAGGAGTTCTATCCTTTCTAAAGCATCTATATAATAGCTTGCTCTCAGCTCATCAGGTGGAGTTATCCCTAGTGCGGTTATCCTTTCTCTTAATTCATCTAATGTCATAGGTTTTTATTGTAAAAAGTGATACAAAACACCATCACCATTAACACACAAAGCATTGATAGTCAAAACTTTGCTATACTTTATATTAATAAACTTCCTTATGGAGAGTTATCTTTAATGTGCTATTGATCGTTGTGCTTATAACTTGGGTGTAAAGAGAAGAAGGGATTGAAATAAAGGCAAAAATATTCGGTAAGCCGACATAATTAATGGTTGAGAACAATATGATGGTTTTGATGCCTATTTTAAGCACATGGCGTATAAATATTACCACTTATCGGTAAAAATGATTGTTTTAACTAATTGGGATAAGAAATGTACAGAACTTACAAAAGACGAATTAGCAGAAAAGTATTCAATAATGTTGTTTTAATATTAATGTTCATAAATCAAACAAATTGATTTAAATTCAATAAAACTCATGTTTTGAGATACTCTGAAACTACCAAATATCATTAAAGGCTATTATGATAATTTTTTACAGTCCTAATTGTTAAAATATTTAATAAAATAAGAAAATCAATTCATCAACAAAATTGCTAACCTTCTTGCTGATGCTTGAATAAAACAATATCAACAAACATTGACCAAGTAATTCGATTGAAGTAGTTTTTTGGGTTTTATTTAATTTTTAAGTTGTCGATAATTGATAACATTTCAGGTTCTATGTAAACTCGATTTTTGAGTACTGATAATCAATTATTTAAGTAAAAAACACAGGGAATGAAACGTTACCCGATAATCAACTAAATATCAGTACTTATAACTGATCGTAATAAGGTCTAATGCAAAAAACTCTTGATTTAAAACTAATTTCATTTCTACAAATTCGCTCAACAACTATTTTTAGAGCCTTAACTACCTAAAATGCCGATGACCGTAATTGTCCTTTTTCATTTCTAATATCCTCTATGCGAGGTTATTGATAGAATATAATTGAAATATACCTTAAGCACTCTCTAGATTGGGATAAAACCAACACTTAACCCTCTTTATTTAGGATAAATTGTTTG
The DNA here is from genome assembly GCA_003483885.1 of Microscillaceae bacterium. Classification (GTDB taxonomy): domain Bacteria; phylum Bacteroidota; class Bacteroidia; order Cytophagales; family Microscillaceae; genus Microscilla. The sequence goes on along the minus strand of DMXI01000287.1, from coordinate 15,589 downwards.
CAAGGCATTTTGATTCTCAAGGATGCATACCATTCTTTTCCTGATCGACTTAGCAACCAATGAACCCGAGACACAAAATTCATTTCGTCTTCTTTATTCTAAGTATTAATCCCACTGTGATATTGAGGCGTTGGTTGCTAAAATATTCAATAAAATTCATTTAAAATAATTATGGTAAGCGAAAGAGAAGCCAACATTATGACCCTGATTTACAATAAAATCAACGATGTAATAGGGGCCGGTAATCAATTATTCACCATGCAGTTTCCTGCTCAATCCCTCAATGCAAATTCTTTTAGGTATGATACCAGCGAACGTAGCAGTATTCTTACCAGACCTTTTTTTGTAGCAGAGCAGGAGTTTCGACTATCAGATCAATTGTTTGATATTTCGCCTATTACTGCTGGGTCTAATGGGGAAAAATTATCTATAGCATACAAATCAATTGTCAACAATCTTATCCCTAAACTTGATTACTTAGCTCCTTTTATTCGAGAACGAGCTGGGCTGGGACGTTGGCTATTAGAAGACAGCGGCGAAAAAGATGATACAGGTAATGATTTATCAAGAATAGAGCTTTGTAAAAAACTCTATCAAGAATATTTGATAGAGAAGAATAAGTGGAATGAAGAAAAGAATGAGAAGTTTGAAAGCCTAAGAAACAAACCAGGGGGTATTGATGAATATGCCAAATGGCAAAGTTCTTATGGTATGGTTCGCAATGAACAATTAAATAATTTGTATAATGATGTTGTAATTAGCGGACATTTACATGAGGTATTAACTATTCTTGGATACCTAAACGCTTCTTCAGTGGCCGAAGAACTTGAGTTGGGTAAGCAACGAATGCGAAATTCAGCCCGCCTGTCGCTCGACGAATCACTTATGGTTTATCCAGTTCATTTTTCTCCTAACAATTGGTTTAAAGCCCTTCGGGCTAATCTCAATCCAGAAGATTTAACAATGACCAGAGAATCAATCCGTGATATCTATTTGACCAAACAAAAAGAACTGACACGGGCAAAAGGAGAACTGAAAAAAACAGAGCTGATTACCGTAACTCAAGAAGAAATTGATGATGTACAGGGCAAAGTAGATAATGCAAAAAAAATAGTAAACGAAAAGGAAAGTGAGTTGATTAGTAAATATGGAGAGAGCATTGTAGGAATAGCCAAAATCTATTTTAATACTTTTAATATAGCAGGTGCTGTTTCTACTACTATTAATTCGGCAAAAGCTCAGGGAATAGGAGTAAATCCTAACGTAGCCAAACTAGATGCTTTCAAGCAAGCAGTTAGAGGGGTTAGTGAGACTTATCAAGCACAGCAAGAATTAAATAGTGCTTTGTCAAACTATACTTCTCTTATGGCAAAAAAAGCAGAGTTAGGATCAAGAGATTGGAAACTCAACATTGAATCTATTAAACAAAGAGTGCAAGAGTTAGAGGTTGATGTAGATTATTATGCAAATTTGCTATCCGAAGTAAGTCGACAAGTGTATCAATCTACTCATATTGAGCTTACTCGTCAGAGTTATACCAATAAAACATTGGTATATCAATTAGGGATTTTAGAGACAGTTGCTGGAGGGTCTTTTACAATAAGTCTTGGTAAAGACACTACTCCTGCCATCAATGTAAACCGTTTGGCAGGTAGAGATGTTATCGATCATGCTGCCTTGAAAACCAATTTGGAGAATGTAGGCAAAGGTACGTTAAAGTTCGAGGTAACAGAGGTTGATAATAGTCCTGGCTTTTATATCCTTACCTTCAAAAATCAAGACCAAGAACAGGACGTCGTCGTGAGTCAGAAAAACCTCAAGCCTGAATTGAATATAAAAGATCCGGCATTGCTCACTCCTCCACAATCAGAAGAGGAAGCCGAATTGGCTAGTATGTTTACTGACATCACGCTAAAAATTACTGATTCATCAGATTCCACCTCAGAAAATTCAGCCAGTAAGGCGGAAAGCTCAAGTTGGAAAGTGAGCGCTTGGTTTGCTTCGGTAGGAGGCAATTCTAGTAGTTCTAGTGCAAGTAATGAGCAAAAATCGGCTTTTTTTGATCAAGAGATTGAAATCGGTTTTAGAGTTGCCAAAGTAACTTTTGATCGAGGGGGTTGGTTTAATCCTAACTTATTCAAAATGTCTAAGGCCTTTACTCGCTTGGCCAAGGAAATCAAAATTGCTCCTGGTCTGACCATAGATGATATCAAAGAAAAATCTCAGTCTGAGCTTTCAAAATATAATAATGAATATCTATTATCTTCTTTTCCAGTAGCAATGGCTATTGTCAAAGATGTGACTATTAAAGTTAAAAAAAGTAATATGAGCAGTGCCGCGGCAAAATCAGTTATAGAAAACACAAGTGCTGTATCTGGTGGTTTTCTAGGTTTTTCGGCTTCAAGAGCTAGCTCGAGTAAAAATAGTTCAGAATCTGTGATGCATGGCTCTCAGGGTGAATATTATTATATACGTATTCCTGGCCCTCAAATCATTGGGTATTTTTTACAATTTGTTTCTAAGGATGAAACTGAGGAATATCAGCCAATAGCAAAAGGTGATAAAAATGAGGTGATAGAAGCTCTAAAAGAATTTAATATTGATTTATTAGAATCATCAGAACAAATTTTATCACAAGTAAAGGAAGGCTTAGTGGTAAGTACCAATGATGACGAATCTATACAGAATAATAAATAGCAGCTATTTTATATACAAGTAAACTTAACCTCAGTTTTATGCCATATCACCCATAATCTATGTAGTTCATCAGAAATTCTGAACTTAGACAAAAAGTCAAGAGTTTAACATTATAGAATGGACATAGTTACGAGACCTGGGGCCGAGAAATTCAATTCTTTCCTCAGGTTTTTTTGAATGATGCGGCGATATTATTCAAATAAGCAATTATGAAAACACAATTATCAAAAAAAAAAGGCCATATACTTTGTAAGCTTTTAGGACACAATTGGAAAGGTAATAGTTTGACAAGATCTTGTACACGTTGTAATAAAGTACAAACAGCAAAATATTCTACTAACCTTTGGGTAGATATTTAATAGATCAGGTTTTATTTAATCTACTAAAACATAACCAAGGTTCAACTAATAAAAGAGGTATTCTTTTTTATTAGTTGGTTGTACATCGAGTAATCATTATAAATTCTAAGCAAGATAAGCCCTACATCAACGCGAATGAATTATGATAAAATTCTGAGAAGTATACATATTCTGTATTTTATCCCAAAAGATTTTTTTATATCATTTATTTCTTATCAGAAAATGGATTCAGGCATTTTCATAAATACTGATGTTCCATCATAATATAACTATAAATTAAGGCATAATGACAACAGATAAAACACTTAAAACTATCTTAGAAGGTATGACATTGGTGGGTGAAGTTTTTATGGATTCTATCATACACCAACTTACCCAAACGTTTGATATGCGTTATGGATTAGCAGGAAAAGTAGTCGAAAAAAGAGGCACTAAATATATTCAAACACTTTCGTTTTCAATAAATGGGCAAAAACAAGAAAACTTCTCTTATCTTTTAGCGGGTACTCCTTGCGAAAAGATAATTGAACGTAATAATGTTAGTTGTTTTCCAGATGATTTGCAGGGTCTTTTTCCAGATGCCATTAATGCTAAAAAACTTCAATTGAATAGTTTTTGGGGAGGAGCCATTCATAACACAAAAGGAGAAGCAATCGGAATATTGAGTATGTTCGATGAAGAACCAGCTAAATCGGTTCCTGATGGAGAATATATATTATCAATTTTTGCCGCTCGTCTTAGTGCAGAAATTGGACGTTTAGAACACTTTAATAGTCTAAAATCAAAAAATGTCCAGCTCTTAGAACAAAGAGAAGAAATTTTAAATCAACGAAATTTAATAGAGAAACAAAAGGAGCACCTTGAAGAAACTCTCTTGAGGGTAAGACATCAAGAACAACGTATCTCTAAAAGTATTATGAGTGCTCAAAAAATACAAGAAAGCATTCTTCCAAAAGAAAGATTATTTAGTAAGTTGTTTCAGAGTTATTTCATTATTTATGAACCCAAAGATATAGTTTCAGGAGATTTCTTCTGGGCCAGTACTGTGAAAAATCGGATTATTATCGTAGTAGCAGATTGTACTGGACACGGAGTACCAGGTGCTTTTATGAGCATGATAGGCAATACTTTACTTAATAAAATTATTCGTGAGCAAGAGATTGTTGATCCAGCCAAGGCTCTAGAATTATTGGATTCAGAATTCAAATCATCAATATACAACAAAGATACTCAGGGTCATTATGGAATGGATTTAGGGATATGCGTTATTGAAAATGATAACAATACTCGTAAAATCGTATTTGCTGGCGCTAAACGACCTCTATATGTATTCAAACCTACTGAGAAAATAATCGAGAAATATAAGAGTAGTAGAAGATCAATCGGTGTTGTTTTAAAAAATGAAACAGCTTTTGAAAATACAACGTTATGCTTACCGCCTAATAGCATACTATATATGGGGAGCGATGGTTTAGAAGATCAAAACAATGTACGCCGTAAACGTTTTGGGGAAAATAATTTGATAAAGCTATTAACTAACATCCAGGAACAGCCTCTATCACTGCAAAAAAATAGCATAAAGAAGGCTCTCCAGGAGCATATGAAAAATACAGAACAACGAGACGATATCTTACTTTTAGCGGTTAAGCTATAATAATTCTTAGTGTTTGGTTTACGTGTTTTGAAACCTCGAGTTTCTTATTTTTCAAGTTCAGAGATAACAGGATAAAATATATTAGTGCTTCCTTCTGCCTTAGAAGATACTTTTTTTGATAAAAGAAAAGTCAATATTGTTTAATAGTTGTATTTTACTATAATGTTCCGCAAAATTTTATGGCCTTTGAGTAATCAAACTATCATTAACTCAAAGGATGAGAACATTCTTTAACATTACAATTAGTCTAATGAAACCGCATTGGTTTTTAATGGTGAATTGAAAGTGACTCATTTTGCCAGTCAGGCGCGAGGTTTATTATTATTGTGGTGCTCTACGTTTCTAATTCTTAAATCTCGGCTTATAGCCCTCAGATTACAAGGAGAAATCTCTTTATTAGTTCATAAAATTAAAATCTGATCATAACCAACGTACATCCTTGAAATTATGCTGATTATAGATTTTTTTTTTTCAGCTACCCACCTATAACTAGATTTGTGTAATAAGTTAATTTTGGCAAAGCATTGGAGTAACTATTTATTATAAGTATACGATAGCCTCAAAACTCCAATGGCTTTGTTTTTAAAGAAAATAACAATGTCTTCATATTTATTAAAATTCAAGAAATACATAAATCAAGCAAGGATTACAAGGAAGTTTTCGTGCACTATTCAGTGCTAATACTTTTAGAGAAAATGCCCATCAAAGCAATGAACACATCTACAATTTTATCCGCCAACATAATCACGCAGATGATTTATTGACTTAACTATTCAATTCTCATACATCAAAGAACTTTTCAAGACTACCAACATATTTTTTTAGAAAATAATCTGATTTTTTGTCACTTTAAATTTAATGCTATGATAACTAGGCTTTTATTAATGATATTGCTATGTGCAATATTCATCAATGAACAAAAGGGTTATACCCAGGTTGCTGAATGGGCTCCTCAGATAAACACAAGTAAAATTGGAGGAACAAATGCTGATGGAGTTTTTAATAATTTAATCGAGAATAGCTGGTTCGATTCAAACAATTGGAACTTCACAAGTGGAACCATACCTACCGGTGGTATTCCTGACCAAAATACTATGGTGATTATAAAAAGTGGTACAGCTCCCTGTTACATACCTATTCAAGACCTTGGCAGTAACCTCCCTAGGGCTAAAAGCATTACTATTGAAAATAATGCGGGGCTTTTTAACGTTGCTGGACAAGGCTTAAATTTACCTGCTCGCTTTTTGGAAGTCGATGGTGATTTTACAATCAATACAGGAGGAACCTATATTGGTAATACCGAAGAAATTCGGATAAATAAAAATTTCTTGAATAATGGTGACTTTATCATTCGCCAGGGAGAAAATGTGATTCAAGTTGGAGGAAACTATACCAATAACAGCAGGGTCTCCAAAGAAACTACATTCATAAATCGTCGAGTAATAATAGATTTCCGGAAAGATATTGATGCAGTATTTACGAATAATACATTATACGATAATACTTATACGCCATATTCCAATTACAATACTACCCCAGGTTCTAACTCTTTTACAGATCAATCCCTCTTTGTAACCAATGCATTCGATGGAATGCTATTAAACAAAGAAAATCAAGCTACTGTAACAAACGCAACCTCTACCCCCATTTATGTAGGAGTCGTCACTTCCAGGGGAGACCTAGAAGTAAGTGGCACAGGAAATCTCTCTATTATTAGTGGGTCATTACTCGTAAAAAATGTAATTAACACTACCAATAACATTACAGTATCAGATGGTTCACCTACTCATCCACGCGGTTACTCTTGGGATGTTCCTGAAGCTGACATTAATATTCGAGGAAATTTAATAATAGCCGATGCGGGCCCATTGGGGAATAGCAATGGAGCCAGCCTTGACTTGTTTGATATCCCAACAACAGCCTCTACTCTCGCTTTGTATTTAGGCGGAAATCTTATAGACAATAATTCAGAGATAGCAAGTAATGCTTCTAATGATCGTAGAGGCTTGTATGTTGGCCCTTCAACTATCACTACAAATAATAATACAAATGATGGACAAAGGCCTTTTTTAATTTTTAATGGAATTAACGATGGAACCATTGCATTACAGGTTATTCGTGGACAAGCTCCGCTTCTGAATGATGCTGCTGACGAAAGAACAGAGGGAATGGGCATATTTCTCCCTAGGGTAATTATCCTGGATAATGATTTAATAAATGCGACTTCAACAACAGACAATCAGATAGAGTTGGGTTCCGGAGTAAGAATTGTGGGGGACCTAACTATACATAAAAACACGGTGTTTAACCTTTTAAGTAATACTTTATTAATTGGTGATAACCCCAATGATGAACTTAATGTCTTTGGTACTTTGAGAGCAGAATCTAATGCAGAATTTAGAATGCATGAAGATGTGATTATAAGGGGTAGAAAAGGAGGAAATATTGTTATTTCAGGTTCTAATTCCGGTCCAGTATTTTTTAGTCGAGGACACGTGGGGAGATATCGATTTGCGGTATATAGTGGTTGTTATATATCGGTCATTTATGGAGACTTCTTCGCAATGAGTACAAACAATGCTGATTATGCCTTGTCTAACACTGGTACTGCTACTGATAATACTACTGGAGGATTAAATAGCAATGGAGGATTAAAAATATACGAGGGAGCTACATTAGATCCGATTAACAATTTTAGCTTTAGCCGTCTGCCTAATGTACTCACATTAAATATGGATATACCTATTACGTCTGATTCTCCAGATGATGGTACAGGTGATGGTTTTGGTACTATCACTATTGATAATTTCTTTTTTGGGGGATTTACTAGTAATAGTATTGCCAGAAATAATAGAAATGGTACCGTACAGCTTATCAATGCCACTGGTAACTCAGCAGCTGGTGGCGTAGGGGAAAATTTTGATTTAGGAAGGTATAGTAATCCTTCTGGCACAAATAGCCCAGATAGAATTATTTGGATAAACAATATAAAGTGCGTTTGGCAAGGTGGAGTATCTACCTCTTGGAATAATGTAAGTAATTGGGTAAACGCAGCAGGGTCACCCTTAGGCTTTATTCCTGGAACTACAGGTAATTCTGCTGTAGACGTAATTATTCCAAGAGGAGCCATCAGAGATTGTCAGGTAGATGTCAATAACCTCAATATTCAGGGTACTTTAAGAGTTAATACTTCCCTAAATGGATCATTGGGCATTAATCGGAGCCTTCAATTTAATTCCTCAATCACTCTTTTTAGAGTAGGGTTAGATATTGTAATAGATGATAATGGGACTATTTCTGTTCATAACAACCCTTTTCCCATCCAATGTCGCATAGAAATAGGAGGAACTATTAACTTCAGCAACAGTGGTGTAATATTCAACGCTGGGACCTCCATTATAGCTTGTGTAGGGGATCAAAGGCAACGGGTTACTGTAGGCGTTGGGGTTGAGTTATACACACTTGAAGTAGCTGATTCTAAAACAGGGGATGTTTTCATTGCAGGTGGAGGTGTTACTTTTCAGGGAGATTTAATTGTAAGGCAAGGTTTATTTAGAGGAAATGGTTCTAACGCTGATATTAGAATTAAAGGTAATTTTATTCAAACTGGAGGAGATATTTTTCCCTGGAATAGTAATTTATTTGTTGAGGGTAATTGGTTGAATACAGGAGGAACTATGGCAAACTCTGGGAATGGCACGTTTAATTTCGAGCCTGGTAATTCAACTTCTAAACAAATATTAACTAATGGCCAGGTATTTACTATTGTAAACTTCAATGATACTGGGTTGGGCAATATCACTGAATATAATCTTTCAGGAGACTTTAATGTGATTGTTAAAACAACTATCAATCAAAATTGTCAATTGAATATTCCAAATGGAAATACAGCAAACTTTGGGCAAGTAGAAGTAAATAATGGAGGTATATTGAATGTACAGGCTGGGGGTACATTGGCAATAGAAGCCAATGAAAAATTAACGGTCAGAGATGGGGGACGTATACAAATATTAGGTACAATAAGCAATTATGCCCGCATTTCTCGCCAAGGTTCTACTGGGCGTTACGCTTTTGAAATAGAGGGTACTATAGTGGCTAGGTATTATTTGATAGAATCCTTGGATGTAAATGGAGTACATTTAATGAATACCGCAAAGTCAGAAAGTCCTGGAACCATTACCTATGGCGGAGGAGGGTCAGGGTATATTACTATACCAGATGTTAATATCAGCGGAGGAGGAGGGTCAGGAGCTACGTTCAATGCAATTTTAACAGGCAACGAGATTACAGGATTTACGAAAATAAATGGTGGTGAGAATTATACTCAAAATCCCGTAATTACGCTATTGGGCGGGGGCGGTGCGGGAGCTACTGGACAAGCAATACTTACTCCTACAAGTTTAGACAAGATAGCAATATTTGATGGAGGTTTAGGGTACACAGACGGTTCTTATCTAATTTCTATTTCAGGAGGGACGTCTGACGCAATGGTTGATGTAATCGTTACAGGAGGTGCTATTGTAACCATAAATGTTATCAACGCAGGAGCAGGGTACACTTCATCTCCTCTTATTGATTTATCCAGTCTAGGCAATCCTACACGAGCAGCTTCATTGGGTATTTTCTTAAATCCTACATCAATTGATCAGATAGTAGTTCCCCCAGCAAGTATATTTCCAGTAGCAAGTTTTAGTGATGGTATATTTATAGATGGGATTGATGGAGGAGCATTTATCACAATAGAGGGTGACTATACTACGTATAGAGCAGCCAATAACAGGTATAGTATAAATACCAGTTTATTGGCACCTCAGGCGCATAATAGCCCCTTACCAACAGGAGTAACTCATGATTACGATGCCGATCCTCGTATAGATACTATTCACAACATTGTGTTTCCAAGAATGCCTTTAGATGTAGATGCAGCAGTAGCTCCTTATAATATCAAAAGAAATAGTACCAGCAATAATCCTTACGTTAGAATGGTTATTAAAAATGCTTTGGGTACTTTTTCTGGTGAAGATTTTGACCTCGAAGAAAATGTAACTCCTATTGGAGCAGGTAGCCCTGATAACATAATCAACCCCTACGGCATTACAGTCAATGATAGTATGATTGTGTGGCGTTCATCAAACATCAAAAGGTGGGATGGGGGGCCAACTTCTTCTGGTACTTCTTGGAGCGATCCTCAAAACTGGCGACCAGATGGAGTTCCAGGACCAGGCGATAAAATAATTATCAATTATGATTTGTTGCAAACTCAATTAAACGTTGTAACTGGTCCTCCACAAGTAGTTGCTCCTACTAATTTTATCATTAATTTCGATCTTGATCCAAGTTTACAACCCATTACTTGCCGTAGCCTCACTATAGAATCAATGCTACCAGATCCTAACCCAGGAAATCAACGTCAAATGATTACCTTAAATATTTTAAATAATATCACCATTCAACAAGATTTTATTGCCTCAGAAGAAACTACAATCAATCCCAATACTGGTACTAGAATGCGAGTTGGAGGTAACTGGAATAACGATGGTATATTTAACCCTGGATCTAGCACAATGATGATAGATTTTGACCAAAACTTCACCCGTACTGTAACCAATGGAACAGGGACTCGTTTTTCTTCCGTAACATTTAGCAAAGGGACTACCGATTTAGGGGCTGATTTATATGTGGAAGGCAATTTAATTATAGAAGATGATGCTTTTTTAGGTGTATCTAATAATAACAGAAAAATCACCTTAGAAGGAGACTGGTTAAATAAAGGGATATTTAACCCAAGGCAAGGGACTGTACAGTTCGGAAGTGATGTAGGGGGCGGAAAGTTTATCCAGGACGTAACTAAAGAACCTATAACTGATTTACAAACCTTTTATAATGTGATTATAAATAAGGCTGTAGGTCACGTAGAAACGGGGTCGAGAATGCAAATTGATAGGGAATTGAATATTGCCACAGGAAGAATTGTGACTACTACCGATAAGGAAGTAATCTTTGGGGATGTCAGCACCATTCCATTGGTTACTACTAATACGTTTATTGATGGACCTTGCGCTCATTTATTTTCTAATACTACCCTAGGCTTAGAAAAATTCTACCCAATAGGTAAAAATGGAGTTTACATAGGCGGAGCTACTGCTAACCCACGTATTAATTTAAATGTGCAGACTACTTCAGGCTCTTTACCAGCTGGTAGTTTTTTAATGATGGTTATGGAACAATTCGAGACACCTGCTGCTAGTCGAGTTATCCCTAATGGTACTGGTGTGAACTATGTATCTCGTAGCAGACATTGGAAAGTGACTCAAAAACCGTATCCTAATACGAACTCAAGTTTTGTACAAAGCGGTGGTGTTGATGTTACAATGGATAGAGCGAGAATATCTTTAGCATATGATGCAAGTTCAGAAAGAGGTGATTTTTCAGGTAACTTCCCGTTTCTTTTCGGCACTAATTTAGAAGAAGTAGCTTTTGGGGCATTAGGCCAACTTACTATTCTTAAGGATAGTGGAGGCGATTTAAAAGGAGAAGGGATTGGTTATCCGATAATTACAGTATCTGATGGAGTACCAGGTACTGGGGCCATTGCTGAGCCTATTATTAACAATATCACAGGAGAAATCACTGGATATAATATCATTAATGGAGGCACCGGATATGATATAGCCAATCCTCCTCTTATTACTGTAGGAGGTGGGGGGAGTGGAAATAATAGCATACCACCAGGAACAGGAGCAAACGCGGTAGCGGCGGTCAATGCCAGTGGTGCAATCATTGCTCTCAATGTAGTAAATTCTGGAAATGGTTATAATGCTTCATTTCCTCCAAATGTAACTATTGGTGGAACAGGAGCTATTGGAAGGGCTCTCGTAACAAGTGGAATGATTACCGGTATAGAAATAATAGCCCCAGGTACTGGATATAAATCTCCAACAGTCAGTATTGCAGACGGTTCTCCTACAACAGTTGCTGCTGCTACTGCTACAACAAACATTGATGGTCAAATCACAAGCTTTATTGTAACTGATGCTGGATCTGGCTATAATACTGGATCCAATGAATGGATTGACGCATTAGGCAATGTAACTAATATCAATGATAATCAATTTACTGTAAGATCAACAGGCCCTGATAACGCTACTCTTACTTTTAATACATTAGGCAATGGCGATTTTACACTTGCCTGGAACTTTATCGCTTTACCAGTTCAGCCATTAGATTTGGATGGTAAAGTTATTAACAATAGAGAAGTGTTATTAAGTTGGAAAACAATTGACGATCACAATGCTATGGGGTTTGATATTCAAGCTAGTCGTGATGATGGTAAAACTTTTCAAACAATTGGACATAATAAAGTACAAAACACTGGATCAGGAATTCAGAATTATATGATCAGAGATCAGCAACCTATAAAAGGAATAAATTACTATCGCATAAAACAAGCAAACATTAATGGTACAGAGCGTTTTTCAAAAGTTATTTCTGTTACCTTAACTAATCAAATACCATCATTCAAAATTGCACCTAATATTATAGAAAGTGGAGAATTCGTTAATATTTTCTTATCGTCAAAAAATCTAAACAATGTTGTAGAAGTACAACTATTAGATTTAATAGGTAATATCGTTAAAAAGCAAGAATTTTATGCAACAGACCAGATAACCTTTAAAATTCCTGCAATAGCTTCTGGGTTATATTTTGTAGCATTAAGAATGAATGGGAAAGTATATAGAAATAAAATAGTAGTAAGATAAGCTATTTTAATAATAAGAATCCTACTATCAAAAAGTTAAACTTTAAGTTTGATAAAATGGCTTAAAATCAACTATAATAGGTCCGTTTTAAGGTATTTCATTATAGTTGATTTAAGTTATTTCAATTACAATACAAGAATATTTTAATTTTCCCAAGTGCTTTCATCAATCCTAATATGATTCTATACTTATTTTTTCCATCATAGCCTATTACTATGAAACAAGAATAAGCTTCTATTTCATTACTATTCGAGTTTTTTGTGAAAACACAAACAACAATTTCGTTGCTCCAGGTTGTGTCTTCACAATCTGATTCAAAATAGTAGAAACTTTTGTTCCATAATACCACTAACCTGTAAGCTAAGTAAGTTAATATTTTTAGATGCTTCTATTTACAATAAAAATATCATTACTATCTCAGGTTGTGTCTTACAACTTGATAAGGACCTGACCCAAAATCGTAGGAAACCTGATTTGCAATGTATAGCTTTAATTTCAAGTATATTTTTGAGCGAATAAACCCAACTACTCATATCTTATAGCGATGTAAACACATTTGTGTTTATGGCTTAAATCTTCAATTTTCACCCCCTATGGACACCTTAAAGCTCAATATAGATGAGAATAATAGAATTTTCTTAGCACCTCAGATTTATCTGAATGCTGTCGATGGTTATTGTTTAATGTCAGGATATTCATTAGTTTCCAATCCTGTTTTTTTTTATCGCCCAGTATTTGATTGGATAGATGCTTACCATCAGCACACTAAAAAGGATTTATTATGGGATATACGTCTGTCTATCATTAATTCAGCCTCTCAAAAAGCATTAATTGCATTACTAAAAAAATTAAAAGAATACTTGGGGCAAGGCCTGGTTTCTATTATTAATTGGTATTGTTCTAGGTCTGATATCGACTTGGTAGAAGACATTCAAGATATAGCATCAATTAGTGAAATGGAGGTTAAGGTCATATATACGTCTTAAGCAACTCTCTCACAGAATTGTATCAGAGAGTATAGTTTTAATTTATTCTTTACATTGTTTTTGACAAATGATTAAGTTCTATTAAATAGAACACTTTGATTCTCCCGCTTAAATCAATTTTATAATTAACTCTTGAGGGATTAATTATAAGTAATGATCCCACTACAAGTAGATATAATGGATATCAGTAAGAGCTTTATTTAGTTGTTTCTTACCAACTACTTTTCGTTTTATGAAAAAATACAAAAATCTAAGCTAAAGTGCATTACGTTGAACTTATAAAGTTTATTTTAAATTCTGCCTGATTTTCTTCAAATTCCATCCTGTAGCAATTGAAAATGTATTGATTTGTAGTAAGCTTTCTCGTGTAGCCAATTTGGTCTGTTCAGTCATAACCTTTGCCTAATCTTTTTGGAAGGTATATTAACCAATATAGATACTTGTCTTGGTAGCTTTTTACTCGCTTAGGGTATTTTATCTCGAAAAAGTATTTTGGTAACACTAACGTTGTATTATCTCTGTTTTCTGAACTATTCCACGATAACTATCAATCATTTTTGAGTAAAGCATCGCATCGGTAGTTTAAGTGGTATTATTTGTTTGCAGTATTATCAATTATTGAAGCGTCAACTCGTGAATTTTTATGGAATGATATAAGACTTTCCCCACTCCTACCCCTCTTGCCCGGTTCTGACAGTGAAAGATACCATTTAAATTATAAGGGAAAACATATTTCAAATAAGCCGTTCTGAGGCAGTAACACTCATAATGATTTATTATTCAAGCTTTTGTCAGCGTTTAATCTACTAAATTATAAAAGTATTTCAAAAATAAACATCTTTCTATAAAACAGATTGATATGGAGGGCTTATCTGTGTGGGAATATAAGGAAGTAAATGATTTTTTAAAATATGAAATCAATTAATTTTATTTACTAAAAAGCACGAATTTATGGGAAGAATCGGTGAGATTTTGAAGTAATGGGTAGAGTAGGCCTTTTTGGTGTTACCAGCTTTTGAGTTAGAGATAAACATTTTATAGCCATTCCACATTCTAGGATGGGGATTTTTGAAAAGTGAAATGGCTAGTTATCAAATAGTTAAATTATATTTAAAGAAAAATTATTTAACTACATTTTTATCGAGTAATAACTTCTGGGTTCAAAGATTATAACTCTCTCATAAAATTAGTGAAAAACCCATCTCTAAAAGTACGTCCCAATGGTAACTTAATTCCCTGTGACTTGATATATATCTGGTTACCTGATACCTTTTCAACAGAATTAATATTAATTAAATAAGATTTATGAACTTGGCAGAAGTAATTACGTGGTAAATTTTCACTCCAGTATTTAAGAGGATATGAGACAAAGTATTTCTTTTTAGCGGTACAGACTAATGTATAGTCTCCGTCTGATTTAATGTATTCAATGTCTAAAAGATTTATTTTTATATATTCACCATTATGTTTTATAAACACAAAATCTCTGTGGTATTGTTTTGTAATCTGTTGTGTAGATGATAATTCGACTTTTTCATACAGGGAAGATAGAATTTGAAGAATTAATTTGATAAATTCTTTAAACATTAAAGGTTTAGTTAAATAGCTTAAATAATTGAGCTTAGAGAAATGTATGAGATTTTCTGGGTGATGTGTAGTCAACACAATCTTAGGCATAGGTGATAACGTATTGAATAAATGTATCACAGATCTTTTTATTAACTGACTGTCTAAAAATATCAGATCAATAGAGTTATCTTTTATATATCTGGAGGCGGACTCTATATTAGAGAAAACACCTTCTAAAGTAATGGCATCAATGTCATTTATGAACATTTGTAAAGTTTTCTTATCAGAGATTTGTTCTTCAATGATTATGCTTGATAGTTTCATATTAAACAAAAAGTTTAGGGATAAAAAATAAGTTATTAATATTAAAATCATGATAAATCCTGATGTTTACGCCTTAAAACTAAACTCGAACAAGACATTCCTTTATTAGAATCAAGCGCTTAAATTTTTAGATGCGTAATAATGTCTATTTTGTTATAGATAGGCACGATAATTTTCTTTTGTACCAAAAAAAAAAAAATGTTTCTGCGATCCTATTTTATTCATTATTCAATTACTTAC
>DMXI01000334.1 GCA_003483885.1 Microscillaceae bacterium | reverse complement strand
AGTTTTCTTATCGTTTTTGGAACCTACTCTACACCCAAAAAGACTTGTATGCCGACGATGGCACCAAGTTTCCTTCACGAGACCGTATCACATTTTTTACTTCTCAGCACCAGTTTGCTTATGGCCTCAGCGAAAACGTTAATATAGAGGCTGAAGTATGGCTCAAATCTACCAGGATAGATTTACCCGAAAACTCTCCATTGCAGGTATACCGCTTTACTGATACCGATAGCGCCCGAACGGCCCTGGCTTATGCTGGAGCAGGCATTCGTTGGCGTCCCAACAAAAAAAATTCTCGGCTATCGATCGGCAGTAAATTTTTGCTTCCTGTAACCCAAAACCTGGAGAGTCAGAATCTAGTGCAACCTTTTTTGGCCGAAGATCATTTTTGGTGGATCAATACTATTTTTTACGATACTCCCATTGCCGATAATTTATATACTTTTTTTCAGGCAGGTGCTACCATTTCTATACCCAAAAATAGTAGCGAACAGGCCTCTATCGTTCGCTTTCCTTTTCGTGGTATATTGAGTTATTTTACTTCTAAGGTACTGAGTGTCAATTTACAGGCTGGCTTCACGCTCAACAACCAATCCCGAATGAATGGCTATTGGGGAGATTTGGGTTTGGGGCTTCGTTGGCAGATTGCCCCTGGCGTGTTGGAACTACAAGGTGAATATCAAAAGTATGTGATTGGTAAAAATCAAGGCGCAGGAGAAACATTTAATTTTGGATTACGATGGATACGATTTTAAAAATTTCAGGCATTATTTTAAGTGTGGTATTAATGGCAGGCAGTTGCCGTCAGATAAAAAAAACAACTACTTCAAATAAAGCAAAATCGGCTCAGATCATAGATGGGGTAAGCTTTGTAAGCTCTCCCCGCAAACCCAATGATACCACTTTTGCCGCTATCAAGCAGGTAAACGCAGGCTGGGTATCGTTGATGCCTTATGCCTTTTGTTACAAAGATTCCTCACAGGTGTGGTACGATGTAGAACGGCAATGGTGGGGCGAAAAAACCGAAGGTATTGTAGAATATGTAAAGCGGGCACGCCAACAAGGGCTTAAGATCATGCTCAAGCCTCACTTATGGATTATTAGAGGAGGGTTTACTGGAAAACTTTCTTTTGACCAACCTCAAAAATGGGAAAAATGGGAGACCAGTTACAAAAAATATCTATTACATCACGCCCGATTGGCTGATTCACTCAACATAGAAATGTTTTGTTTGGGTACCGAGCTAGAAAGCTTTGTACAGGCACGCCCTCAATTTTGGGTTCAGTTTATCAAAGATGTAAAAGCCATCTATAAAGGTAAGCTTACCTATGCTGCCAATTGGGACGAATACAAACGTTTTCCTTATTGGGCACAAATGGACTACATCGGAGTAGACGCTTACTTTCCTTTGAGTGAAGCCAAAACACCCACTTCGGAGGGGCTTACTAAAGGATGGCAACGTTGGCTCAAAGAAATGCAACAAGTACAAGCGCAACACAAAAAACCCATATTATTTACCGAATTTGGATACCGTAGCATTTACCATACAGCTAAAGAACCTTGGGTATCTACCGATTGGCGACAGCCTGTTGATTTTGAAGGGCAGTCCAACGCTTTGGAAGCGCTATTTCAAAATCTGAGTCCTCAGCCTTGGTTTGCGGGTGGGTTTATTTGGAAATGGTTTGGTCTTAATTCTTATTACCGAAGAATTAATTCTAAAACCAATACTGGCTATACACCCCAAGGCAAACCTGCCGAAAAAGTACTCAAAAAATGGTACGCAAAATTTGGAGAAGAAGTGGCCAAAAAGTAGTCATTTTTGTAGATTGTAATTTCATAAATCAAACGAAAAATGGCATATAATCTCCATCAAATTCCACTATTTACCACCCTCGAAAAAGCTGAAAACATATTATTGGCTGGCGCAGGTGGGGGATTCGACATTTATAGTGGCTTACCACTGTACTTTGCTTTGCGGCAAATGGGCAAAAAGGTATATTTGGCCAACCTTTCTTTTACCTTTTTGGCGGGTACCGATGCCGAACAAATCAATGAAGTCACCTGGAAAGTGACTGCCAAACATCGTGGAGCCAGTTATTTTCCTGAAAAATATTTATGTGAGTGGCTAGAGAGCGTGGGTGAACAAGTAGCCATTTATAGTTTTGCCAAAACAGGGGTGGTTCCTTTACGCAATGCTTACCAGCAATTGATAGATACACTCAACTTGGATGCCGTAGTGTTGGTAGATGGCGGCACCGATAGCCTGATGCGAGGCGACGAAGCGGGCCTGGGAACTCCTACCGAAGATATGGCCTCAATGGGCGCTGTTTTTGAGGCACAGGTAGCTCAAAAATTATTGGTATGTTTGGGGTTTGGGGTAGATGACTTCCACGGAGTACCGCACGCTCAATTTTTAGAAAATGTGGCTCGTTTAAGTAAAAGAGAAGCTTTTTTAGGCTGTTTTTCGCTTACTCCAGGTATGCCAGAAGCCAATGCTTTGCATGATGCTACCCAATATGTCAACGAAAAAATGGCTTCCCATCCAAGTATTGTAGCCAATTCTATTGTAAGCGCGTTGGAAGGTCATTATGGCGATTATCACGCAACCTCTCGTACTTCGGGGAGTCGTTTATGGATCAATCCTTTGATGTATATTTATTGGGGATTTCAGCTCGAACCTATCATCGACGAGCTTTTGTACTATGATTTGATCCGTAATACCGAAAGCATCAGTGAAATCAATCACCTGATTATGTTGTTTCGCTCTCGCATTACGCCCAAACTCAAAGAAAACATCCCTTTGTAAGCCAGAATAACATGGTCAACGATAGTCACTCGGCTTTGTCGAGTGTCTACTATCAATAAGCCTCTTAGTCAGACTAGAAGCCTTAGAATAACACTCACTCACAGCTATTTTTTATGCAGGAAACAGCATTGGTCTTAGGCCACTAATAACGCTTGCTGCAATAAGTGGGTTGGCAATGGATTGGGCAAAATAGTTTTGATAAACTGATACCCCAAAGTTCTTTTTAATTGCAACAATTGTGATTCTTGGGATACCAAAATAATTTGGGTTTTGGGGTGCCTTAGATAAAAAGTAGCTTGGTATATTTTTAAAAAACGCTCCGCATCTTTAGAAGACGAGTCCCAACTTAAGATAACCAAATCGGGAAAATCGGTTTTGCTGTGTAACTTCTCCAGGTATTGTAAACCTGACCATACACTGCCCTGTCTTGCCATGGTCACCTTACCCACAGTTTCTTCCTTCAATATAGCTACCAAACCTTCATTTTCTTCATCAATTATCAAGATATGTTGATACTTGTTAGTCATAGTTGCATCATTTTCACGTAACATTTGCTTAACACAAAGTTAACATTAAGTTTTACATTGATACGCTCAAAGCAGGTTTTTTGTTGTATTTTGCATATTAGCAGCCTTTTGCAAAAACTTACCTCAGGCCGAAGCATACTCTTGTGATGTATATGAAGTTATCGATAACAGTTATTTGCTTATTTCTTTGCGCTTTTACCTGCCAGGCCCAACGCATCTACATCATTAGCAATCCATCCCAGCCTTTGTATTCATTGCATGAGTATTTAGAGGTTTTAGAAGATACTACAAATCAACTTACTTACTCAGAGGTTCAAGGAAAACCTTTTGTTTCATTCAAAACATTTGGATCAAAAACCCGTGCTCGCTATAGCTATTGGGGGCGCATCACCCTCAAAAGTTTGCTAGAAAAGGATCAGCGCTTTATATACTATCTTGGTTCGGCCAATATAGCCGATGTTTACCTTCAAACAGGCACAAAGCTGATCACCGAAAAAACGGGTAGGCTCGTTCCCCTTTCGCAAAAAAAAGTAAAACAAGGAAGAAATGCTCCGGTGCCCGTATTGCTCTACAAAAAGGCTCGCAATCAGCCTACTATTATCTATTTTCGCTTCAAAAACCTGGATGATCGTCCCCCACTCATCGATCCAATTTTATATACAGTAAAAGCCTGGTATACCAAGTTCAAAACCAGAAATCTTATTCTGGGAGGATTCAACGCGTTGCTTTGGACCTTGTTGCTTTATCAAGCCAGTCTATTCTTTTTAACCAGACACCGAGTGTATTTATACGCTTCTCTATATTTACTTTTTACTTCCGTTAATAACCTTTCTACCTCAGGCATATTGCCTGAGTTCTTGCTGGGAGAGTACCCCCGCCTAAATGAGGCTACCTGGCTATTGGCCTGGATTAGTTTGGGAATTTTTTATATGGCCCTATGTCGTGCTTTCGCCCGAACCTATCTCTACCTCAAAACCTGGGATTTTATCTTGAAAGGCTTTATGAGGTTATTGATGGTATCTTTATTAGCCGCAGGTTTGGGCATTTTATTCACCTTCCGCATTGGCCTGTTTCAGCAAATCAACCTGGTCACTGGGCTTTGCATGATTGTGTTTATGCCATTTTTTGCCCTGACTGTGTTTTTCAGAAAAATCAAAGGTACTTTGTTATTTAATATTGGCGTGATTCAAACCAGTGTACTTATCGCCATCAGCTATAGCCGTAGCATTTTAAATACCACCAGTATTGCCGATAGTCGTTTGGATCTTATCGGTGTAGCAATTCAAGGAATTTTGTTTACAATCGGGCTTGCTCAACGATTAAAACTTGCTGAAGAGGAAAAAAATACTGCTCAGGCAAATCGCATAACCCTCATTGCCCAACAAAAAGATACGCTGGAAACCAAGGTAAAAGAACGCACCAAAGAATTGGAAGAAAAGAATGAGGAAATTCAGGTGTATCAGCAAGAAATTGTTTTACAAAATGAATGGTTACAAAGCCGCCAGGAAGAAATCAAACGACAACAAAAATCGTTGAGCCAAAAAAACAAGTATCTGCTAAATCAAAACAATTTGATATCGCAAAGTATTGAAGTAGCTCAAACCATACAAAGTGCTATTTTACCCAACGCTCAATTTCTTGAACAAATGCTGGGAGCCTATTTTCTGATTTATCGTCCTAAAGATGTAGTCTCAGGTGATTTTTATTGGCTGCAACAAGCTGATGGCAAAGTTTTTTTAGCCGTGGTAGATTGCACTGGACATGGGGTACCAGGAGCCTTTATGAGTATGATTGGCAATGCTTTGCTTAGTCAGATTATTCAGGTACAAGAAGCTCATTCACCTGCCGAAATTCTCAACCGCTTGCATAAAGAAATCACCACCACTTTACGACAAAAAGAAACCAACAATATTTATGGCATGGAAATGATGCTGCTGGTATGGGAAGCGGACACTCCTCTACCCAAAGAGTTTGTATTTTGCGGAGCCAAAGCACACTTAATGTATGTTTTGCCCCATACGGCCCAAACTCAATTAGTCAAAGGAGACCGTAGAGGCATTGGTGGATATCAACCTCAAAATGTATTCTTCTCTGATCAGCCTCTTACCCTCCCCCAAGGAACAATGCTTTACCTGGGTAGTGACGGGTTCAAAGACCAAAACGACCCTCAACGTAAAAAAATAGGGCAAGAAAAACTTGAAGAAACCTTGTCACAAATAGCACATTTATCCACTAAAGCTCAAAAACAACAGCTCGAGCAACTACTGAATACTCACCAACAAGATGCTCTGCAAAGAGATGATATTATGTTGTTGGGTTTTAGGGTATAGCGATTATCGCTCAACTCATCACTATTTGTAAGTAATAAATAATTATATTTGGTTACCCCTAAAAATCTGTCTATACAAACCCATATTGTTGAGAATATTTATATGGTAAAGCAAGTACTCGTAATTGGTTGGATGTTGGTATTTACTTTTGCAAAAGCCAATGCCCAACAAATTCAACAAGTATCTCCCTCCCAAAAGATACTCGAGTTGGCTTCATCATTAGAAATTTACCAAGACAGCAGCACTACGCTTGGTTATCCTGCGATTAAAAGTGCAGCTTTTCAATCATATCAGTCATTGTCTAAAAACAATGATCCTAATCAGGTGTACTGGGGGCGTATTGCTTTGCAGAGCACATATATCACTGACCAAAACTTTGTACTATACCTTGGTACTGCCAATTTTTGTGAAGCCTACATCGAAACCGCAAACCAAACCCGCAAAGAAACTACTGGAAGATTGGTGCCTTTGTCCCAAAGAAAAGTAAAAGAAGGACGCAATGCTCCCATATCACTGGTATTGCCCGAAGCCCGCAAAAACCAACCAGTGGTAGTCTATTTTCGGTTTCAGAACATAGATAATCGTCCTTTTGGATTTAATACTACACTTTATACCCAAGAAGCCTGGCAAGCTCGGTTTATGTCACGAGATTTAGCTCAAGGAATTTTCAACGCACTAATGGGTACCTTGGTATTGTACCTTTTGAGTTTAAGTATTTTACTCAAACAAAGGGACTACATCTATGCTGCTACTTATTTATTATTTATTTCTCTGTATTACTTGTCCAGTCAGGGGATTTTATTGGAACAAATACTCTCAAAATACCCCAAGGTCAATGAAATCGTTTGGCCCAATGCATTGGTATTCTCTATACTTTCGTTGATATTACTCACCCGCTCATTTTTAAACACCCACAAAAATCTGCAATACGGACATAGAGTACTTACTACTTTGTTTATCATTTATGCCACGGTGGGGTGTGGCACATTAATCGTCTTACCTGTTTGGTTCAACGTCAAGTTATTCGATCAGGTCATGTTGGTGCTTGGCCTTCCTACTGCTCTTATTATTTTGTCTACCTCAGTTTTAGCGCTCCGTAAAAATATCAAAGAAGCACGTCTTTTTGCCTGGAGCAATATCCAGCTTGGAGTACTCTTTCTGGTGTTTATTGTATACGTTGCCTTCAATTACAGCAGTAACAATGGAGCGGTTTTTCTGCAACTAGGATATGCTATACAAGGAATCCTGTTCACGATTGCTTTTGCGCAACGCAGGCGGGTAGTAGAAAACGAAAAACGAGAAGCTCAGGCGCTACAAATACAACTGATAGCCGAACAAAATGAGTTACTTGAGCAAAAAGTAAAATCCAGAAGCCTGGAGCTACAAGAAATCAACCATAAAATCTTGGCACAAAACGAAGTTATTGAGAAAAAAAATATTGTGCTGGCTCAACTTCAGGAAGAAATAGAAGCCCAACGCGATACCATTAAATACCATAACCAGACACTCAATCACCGCAATACGCTGATCACACAAAGCATCAGAGCCGCTCAAAACATACAAAAAGCTATCTTGCCTACACAACGTAAACTCAATTACCTACTCAAAGATCACTTTATTATTTACCGCCCTAAGGATGTAGTTTCTGGGGATTTTTATTGGCTCAACGAGATAGAAGGCTATACTTACCTGGCTACTGTAGATTGCACTGGCCATGGGGTACCAGGTGCCTTGATGAGTATGATTGGCAACATTTTGTTAGATAAAATCATTCGGGTACAAAAGGTAAGTGATCCTGCCCAGATCATACAGCAATTGCACGATGAAATATACATCATGCTTCGTCAGGAGGAAACCCAAAGTAACTACGGTATGGATATGTCTCTGCTCATTTTCAAACGATTCGAATCTTATAGTACGGTTCGTTTTTGTGGAGCCAGGCATTCATTGCATTATTACAATCCTCATACCCAGGACAAAGGCTCTTTTAAAGGAGATCGCAAATCGCTGGGAGGGCTACAAAACAATGAGACCTGCTTTGCTACGCAGGAAATTAATCTTCCCAGAGGTACTTTTGTGTACATCGGTAGCGATGGCATGGAAGATCAAAATAATCTAAAAAGGAGGCGGTTTGGCTCCCAAAGAGTAATACAAACATTGATGGATGCAGCTCTACTCCCCTTAGACCAGCAAAAGGCCACCCTCGAGAGAGCTTTAGAGCATTTTATGGGTGGCGTTCCCCAACGAGACGATATGCTGATTATTTGTTTTCAGGTATAACATTTTCCTAAGGCTCAATAACCCATATCTCTACTTTGATCATTTGCTCAATTTGGAACAAAATATGAGCTATAAGTTTATTGTATAATGTAGTCATCAGTTTCTTTGCTAATGAAAATAGATATTCAGCAATTAATACCTACCCATTTACATCAACCCAGCCAAATTGCCTCAAAAGCGCGTCTTTTAGTATTTATTATGCTTGCAGTGTGGTTTTTGAGCCTCACGATTCTTATCCTCTATTTTACCCTCATTAGTACTCCTTTGGTCAATATAATAGTCGTTACTGCCTTAGCTCTAATGATTACTATACTTTGGGGCTATTTCAAAATATCCGGTAACCTTGTCATCACTTCTCATATTTTTTTGTTTTTGAGTTTAATCGATATCAATTTTTCTATCATCACCTCTGGCGGCATCAACTCTCTGGATTTAATATGGATGCTGGTTGTTCCTTGTGGTGGATTTTTACTTTTAAACAATCGGGTAGGGCTTTTTTGGGGTGTCGTATGCTCTTGCAATACCTTGGTATATGTGATCATTGCCTACCACTACCCTAAGCTTTTGCCCATACCCAAACCCGATCCTATCAACAACTTGTTTACAGTATTAATGGGAATCATCGTAATAATTTCAACGATCTATTATTATGTAAAACAAAATAAAGCGTATAGCCTTGCGATTACTCAAAAAAACAAACAACTACTGCAAGTACAAGAGGAAATTTCGTATCAAAATGAAGAAATCAAGGCCCAACGTGACTTTATTATGCAGAAAAATGAGGCTCTTGAGAAGCGTGATCGGCAAATTAGTAGCAGTATCAAGGCTGCTAAGGTTATACAGACTGCCATCTTACCCAGTGAGCAAAAGATGCAACAAATGCTCAAAGATTACTTCCTGATTTATCGCCCCAAAGATGTCGTTTCCGGTGATTTTTACTGGCTTAATGAAATAAATGGGGTAATATTTTTGGCTACCGTAGATTGTACTGGACACGGGGTGCCAGGTGCTTTTATGAGTATGATTGGGAATACATTGTTAGATCGAATTATTCGTCTCAAAAAAATAACCGACCCATCCAAGGTTTTACAACAGCTTCATCAGGAAGTTTACCAGACATTACACCAAACCGAGACCCAAAACAATTATGGTATGGATATGTCGTTGCTGGCTTTTACCCGTGACAAAAGCCATTGTAACATTCAGTTTTGTGGAGCTAAAAGTTCGTTATACTATTACAATCCACAAAACCAGCAAATGGGAGTAATCAAGGGTGACCGTAAATCTATTGGAGGGTACCAACCCGAGTCGGTATATTTCCAAACGCAAGACATGACCCTCCCGATTGGTGGGCTTATTTTTTTGAGTAGCGATGGTATTGTAGATCAAAACAATGTGAAGCGCAAAAGGTTTGGCACTAAAAGAATGAAAGAAAGCTTGCTTGCCTCTATTGATCTGCCTATGGCACAACAAAAAAATAACTTAGAAAACACCATAGATGCCTACATGCAAGACACTACCCAAAGAGATGACATGCTGATGATCGGCATGAAACTATAAAACTTAGAGTTTAAAATTAATCACCCGACTTTTCTTCACTCGCACTGGTTTGCCTCGTTGCTTACCTGCATTCCAAGGAGACGACGCCTTAATCAACCTTACTGCTTCTTCGTCACAACCAGCGCCAATTCCTTTGATTACCTTTATGTTGCTCAGGCTACCATCCATCTCTACTACAAATTGTACAACTACAAGCCCAGTAATTCCTTGTTCTCTGGCCTTTTTGGGGTACTGCAAGTTGGCCTCAATAAACTCTCCCAGTACGGCAACTCCTCCTTTTGGAGTAGGAGGCTCTTGCACAATCAAAAATATAGGCGCGTCGGTACGAGGGTTATAGTCTCGTATATACTTGCCTTCACGGTCAATGTAAATTTTCTTTCCTTCTAAATAAGCCAATGCTCTACCCTTAGCATCAAAATTTTCAACCTTGTCGTATTTACAAGCCACCACCTCTTGTCCATTACTATCCACAAAGCCAAACTTTTTGTCTTTAGATCCTACCATCAGACGATTGTACTTCATATAAGTAGCCACTCTCTTGTACTTAAAAGGGGTCAGTTGTTTCCCATTGGTCTTATCTACCAATGCATACATTTCATTTTGCAATGCTTTTACCAAATGGGTCTTTTTTTGACGTAGACCTATTACCAAAAATAATTGTTCATATTGCGGCTTAACAGTCACCTTACCCATACGATTTACAATGCCCCATTGGTCGTTGAGGGCCACCTTGGCATAACCTCCTTGAAACGATAAAGCACTATTGTACAAAGGCTTGATAACATATACTCCTTTAGGGTTGATATATCCCCATTGTCCATTCTTTTGCACCGCTGCCAGGTTTTCCTGAAAAGATCGAGCTTTTTGAAACTGAGGTTCTATAGCGATTTGTCCCAAGTACCCTCGGTAACCCCAAAGGCCATTTTCGGCCTGAAAGAGTTTAGGAGATCGGGAGGTTTGCGCATTTGCTAATTGAACCATACACAACAAAACACTCCACACACTGAGAACCTTCACAATACTTTTCTGCATAATAAAATAGGTATTTGACAAATACATTTGTCAATAAACAATTAATTATAACTTAAACAATACAGGAAATGATCGTTTTACTCTCACCGTTTTTCCCTGATGCTTACCTGGTTGCCATTTTGAAAAGCTTTTGATCACCCTTAGGGCTTCCCGATCACAAGCTTTGTCAATGCCTTTTACAATTTTTAGTTGACTCACAGAACCATCTTTTTCGACTACAAATTCTACAAACACCCGTCCCTCTATCCCGGTTCTTCGGGCTAGTTCCGGATAGCGTAAATTATTGATAACATGCTGAGATAGCGCCTGCAAACCGCCAATGGGTTCGGCGGGTTTTTCGGGTATGACATAAACAGTTTGGTCTTCGTCTTTTTTTGTTTTATCAGTCTTTTCTTGAGTCGTTTTTGAGCTTTTACTGCCCACATTTAGGTTCATAAACCCTACAATCATGATAAAAGCAAGGGTTATAAAAACCACGTATTTAATATTCATTGCGTATGTTATTAGTCTTGAACAATAAACTTGATATCGCGCGCAGTGCTTAAAAACCTTACGCCATCAGCAGTTAGTTTTCTTTGGTATTTTTTTCCCTTTAGGGTATAAGTAACATAGCTACAAGTTGGATTCAGGCTAAACTTTATCTTTAATAAAAGGGTGGCCCCATTTTTAAAAATCATCTCTCCGTCAAAGTCTGCAGCACAAGGTTGGTTCAATGCCTCATTTGCAATGTAATGCACATACATGTCATTGACCAAATGTTTGTCAGTTACCTTTAGGGTAAAGGATTCTTTGACATCTTTTGTTTTAAAAAAAACCAAATCGTAAGCATTGGTTTTGGCTAAGGGGCGAAACAGTGGGTTCACTTCACAACCTGATAATAACCATCCTACACAAATGAAGTAAATACAGTATCTCATAAAACTTGAGGGAGTAAACTTATTGTTACCCCCTCAATATCAGGTAAAAAAATTATTTCTTGAAATTTAGAATCGTTTTCTCAATAATATCAGCACATTCGTGTAGTTCTTCTTCGGTCATGACCAAAGGTGGTGCAAAACGAATGATATTGCCGTGGGTAGGCTTGGCTAACAAGCCGTTTTCTTTCAAAGCCATACAAATGTTCCAGGCAGTATCGCTATCTGGCGAGTCATTGATCACAATGGCATTCAATAAACCTTTTCCTCTTACCAAGGTTACCAAATCACTTTTCTGAATCAAGGCATTCATTCTATCTCTAAAGATATTACCGAGTTCGAAAGCTTTTTCGTCCAGTTTTTCTTCTTTTACCACTTCCAAAGCGGCCATAGCTACTGCACAAGCCAATGGGTTTCCTCCATAAGTAGACCCATGTTCACCTGGTTTAATGCTTAGCATTACTTCGTCGCGAGTCAAGATAGCCGATACTGGGAATACCCCTCCCGACAATGCTTTACCAAGAATCAAAATATCTGGCTGGAAACCTTCATAGTCACAAGCCAACATTTTACCCGTACGAGCAATACCAGTTTGTACTTCGTCCGCAATGAATAATACATTTTTGGCACGACACATCTCGTAGGCCTTCTTCAAATATCCTTCGTCAGGTACTACTACTCCAGCTTCTCCCTGGATAGGTTCTACCATAAAGCCCGCTACGTTAGGATCTTCTAATGCCTTTTCTAAAGCCCCTAAATCATTGTAATCAATCAACTCATAACCAGGCATGTAAGGTCCAAATCCATCCTTGGCGGTAGGATCGGTAGAAGATGAAATAGCCGCTAGTGTGCGTCCCCAGAAGTTGTTTTTTACAAAAATGATTTTGGCCTGGTTGGCTGGAATACCCTTTACTGTGTAAGCCCACTTACGGGTAAGTTTCAGGGCTGTTTCGCCACCTTCTACCCCAGTATTCATAGGCAATACTTTGTCATAACCAAAATACTCGGTAATGTACTGCTCATAACGCCCCAATACATCGTTGTGAAAAGCTCTGGAAGTAAGCGTTAGTTTTTGGGCTTGCTCGCTCAAAGCATTCAAAATTTTAGGATGACAATGTCCTTGGTTGACCGCACTGTACGCAGATAAGAAATCAAAGTACT